>NZ_JBEGDL010000030.1:0-66382 GCF_040813775.1 Ammoniphilus soli | reverse complement strand
GTTGCACCTAAAAGTAAAATATTCATAAGAACGAGCCTCCTTTTGCAAATACTAATATTATACTATAAAAGTTATTTTATTGTCTTTTTCAACAAGGAGTAGTGATGGCACTGCTCCTTTTGACTTTTCAGCATTGGGCAGCATAATTAAGAATGATTTATAAATGGTAAAATAGATATATCATAAGAAAATAACTATATTGGAGGATGTTCATGACTATAGGTTCTCAGAGGGACATCGATGCTCTTAAGGAAATCGGTAAAATAGTATCGATGACAATTTATGAAATGAAACGTCAAGTACGTGTAGGAATGACGACCAAGGAACTGGATGAAATTGGAGGGCAATTTTTGAAAAGTCATGGAGCAATGCCTGCGCCAAAAATGACGTATAACTTCCCAGGCAACACGTGTATTAGTATTAACCAAGAAATCGCCCACGGTATACCTGGAAATAGAAAAATCCAACCTGGTGACTTAATAAACATCGATGTTTCCGCTCAAAGGGAAGGTTATTTTGCGGATTCAGGACACTCATTTCAATTGCCCCCTTATAACCCTTCTTTGATGCGTCTCTGCCAATACACCCACGATACCATGATGAAGGTCATCTCATCACTCACAAATGGAGTAAAACTGAATGAGATTGGCAGGATGATCCAAGTGGAAGCTAAAAAAGGGGGCTACAAGGTTATTAGAAATTTGTGCAGTCATGGTATCGGAAAGTCCTTACATGAAGCCCCTACAGAAATTTTACCTGTATATAACAAGAACGATAAACGAGTATTGCGTGAGGGTTTAGTCATAACGATTGAGCCTTTTTTATCAACAGGGGCAGAATATGTTGTTGAACAACAGGATGGGTGGACATTACGTGTACCTGACAGTAGTTTTGCTGCACAACATGAGCACACCATAATTATTACAAAGAATCAGCCCATCATCGTCACTGTAGCATAAACATTAGAATAATTATTTATCGTTATTGCGCTAACGGAGATCGATAGCGGGGGAATGGAATCGCGACTTCCATCCCCTGCTTTTTGCTGCGGTAAAGGGCAGGTTAGCGGAATAGGAGAACATATAAACGATGTTATATTAAGATGTAATAACAATATATTGGTTGTACAATGAAAGGTGAGATTTTATAAAGTAAGGAAGGGAGAATGTGAATGAAGACAGCATATAAAGTTGGTATGATTGGTGTTTTTGTATGGGTTCTATGCATAATTTATGGCTTTGCAACTTATGATGAAATCATAGATGAATCTAAAATTGCACTTGTTCTCTTTATTTCTTTTTTAGGGATTGTTGTATTCCCAATATATTTTATTTCAGTTTATTTCGTCTATCACCTTTATAATAAGCGTAAAAACTAAAAATCAGTATGATTTTATAACAAATGGATTTGCTTAAAAACGTTATTGTAGTAACGGGGATCGATAGCGCGGGGAACGGGATGCAGCATCCGTCCCTTGCTTTTTTGCTGTATTAAAGGGAGGATAGTGGAATAAAATCTGGCAATGGTACAATAAGGTTATAGTGAAAAATAAGACTTAAATGAGGGATTTAATGTATTTCTTAAAGCGTTTTTTTGTTGGTTTCTCCATAAGCTTTGTTTTCTTGACATTGACAGGTATCTCTTTGATTCCATATGGCTATCCATCAGAACCCTTTTGGGTCGTTTGGTATCGACAAGTAGTTGACCAATTATTTTGGTTTAACAAAATCATTTTTTATTTACCGTTATCCATAATAGTCGGTACTGTATTTGGACTGATTCCACTCGTGTTTAGAAACAAGGGTAGATTAGTGTGGTTATATTTATTAATTTCTGTAACCGTATTGATATTCTTCTTAATGCGATTCGATATCATTGAAATTCTTAAATTTGCTGGACAGTCTAATTTAAAATAATCTTTGCGTTTCTAAGCTAACGGGATTCTATTGTTGAGGAGCAGTCAGCCATCGCTGTTCCTTTTTTATTGAAGTTTTGGGCAGGATACTGCAATAACTTGGGACATGGAGCCGAAATGGACAATGAATAGGAACTAGAGGCGTCTCCAATTCTAGACTGATAACAATCACGATTATGATGCTTTAATATGTAAAACTATATACAATCCGGAAGGCTTATGTATTTCTGTTGTGTAGAGGTTAATTTTTTCTTGGCAGGGTTACGGCATTCGTCTAAGTAAAAGTATCGGACATTAATCAATGTGTACTTTAGTTAAAGTATGATTAAGCAAGTATTAAAACTCCCAAAATGGATGTATAAAATCTTTTATAGGAGAACAAGTATGGCTGAAATGTACAAGCGCGGGCGGATTGAGCGGTTTATTCAAAGTCTTGAGATTCAGAAACAAGCATTTATTAATCAACAGGATCAATCGGAGTTAGCTGATCTACATCGTGATTTTTAAAAAGAAATATTTATCTTGATGAGGAGCCAATGTAAATGTTCTTTATAGCTTCCTTTGTTATTTCATGGGTTGTATGGTTGATATTTGCGGACAAGCAACGATGGAAAGAACTGTTTCCTGTCGCAATTTTCGCCGGTTATCTTGCGGGACTTTCTGATGACTTAATGCGTAATGTAGAACTATGGAGTTATAAATATAATCCTGAAAAGAACGCACTAATCGAGTTCTTGACTGACATTGGAATATACATCGTTACTACCTATCTATTTATCCAATGGTTTCCTAAAAAAAGGGTATGGCTTGTATTTCGATATTTGTTTATTTGGACGGGATTTACGATTACTATGGAATGGATTTATTTTGTAACAGGTCATATTCAATACCATAAATGGTGGAATATAGGTTGGTCATATTTCTCTGATTGGTTACTTTTCTTATTGTTTTATCTTTTTCATAAAAATTTCAAGCTAGAAAGACTGAATGATAATCAAAGATGAGATTACTATTAGATCCTAAATACTAATTAGGATCTTTTTGTTTTTCTAAAATAACGTGATTCTATAGCGTGATATACGAATGCTTTCGGCAGTTTAGTGGAGTAAAATTAACCAAACAAAATGGATAAGGGATACGTCATAAAAACAGAGGTGATTAACCATGCGAAATTTACAAATTATTCTGTTGCTAATCGTATTATTAGTGGGATGTCAAAAAGATAGTGTTCTAGTCCCTGAAGAACAGAAAAAGGAATTTACCCAAGAACAACACCAAATCAACCATAGACAGAACATTATTTTTGAAGTTCAACAATACATCTCGAAAAAAAGTAAAGGTGAAACGACTAACGACTAACGAATGCCTAAAAACCACAGCCGCAGCTATTCGACTGGAAGCACAAAAAATTATTGGTGCAGATAAAGGAAATTACCTTACACTTGCTTATTTAGTTGAAGAAGACAAATTATCGGAAGTCAATAAACTGCTATATGAGCTACAAAACCAACGCGATAGGAATATTGACAAATATAGTCCTCAACCTATGCCCTATAATAGTCCAATTGTTAATAAATAAAAGGTTAAATGTAATGTTTTATTGAGCTAACGAGGCTCTATAGTAGAGGAGGGCTTCTATTGCAAATTAGCCAACTGGAAAGCATGACCGATGGCTGAAATATAAGTTATATGAAAGGGCCGGAGTTAAAGAATATTGGATCGTAGATACAAATAATGAAAACGGTTGGAGTTTTCAACCTAAATGACAGCGGAAATTATCAACTTCAAGGTGTTTATGAAAACAAAGATACCGTCAAGGTAACTATTTTTGAAGTTCTTTCAATTAATCTAAACAACATATTTGGATAAGTCGAACTAAAGTCATCTGTAAAAACATACATTAGATGATTTAGTTTTTCGGTACTTAATAATTTTTACCCTAATTTTATGTTGAGTTAGGGAGGGGAATCTCCACGCCATATATAAATTGTCTTGAGTTATTCTTTGAACAAATTGTTAATGATCTAATTAATATTTAAATTACGCAAAATACAAATTTGGTGTAGTGCATTGAATCTCTAAAATACCAAAACCTCAATGCATTCATGTGAAAGAAAAAAGTATTAATTACGATGAACCCCAAATATTGAAAAGATCCTTAAGGGAGGGTTCTCCAAAATGGATGTTTTAGAAAAATAAAGGAGTACAAAAGTATCTCCCGATACATTAAACGAACCTTAGAAACAATTCTAGAGGCTCTTTTTTATTTACTATTTTTGTTTTAATTTACAAAAAGAACCATTTTACGGTCTCTTAATGGAACTCTATCAGACATTTTCATAAGGCTTCCCTATAATGACCTTCTTCACGGTATCTATTACAACTTACGGAATAAACATAGTTATATAAGATCAAGTAAAGAGAGTGATTAAATTGAAGATCTATATTGCTCAAGAAGAAGAAACGTTGATTCACATCGCAAGAAAGCATCATGTTAACCTGGATGAAGTGATCTTCCAAAATCCACACATTGTAAGTCCTGACACGAATATTGGTGGGGAAAAAGTGAGAATCCCTTCCCCAGCCATAGCAGTACGCCGGCAAATAAATCTTCCCACTTGCCCCTTTGGGTATTCTGAAGAACCCCTGGACCATTGGATTCCGACAGTACCTCTGGAAAATATGGCCGAAACCGAATATGATGTCATCATTGTCGGTTCCGGTGCAGGTGGGGGAGCAGTTCTCTGGCGCCTATGTGAAAAGTGGGCGAAAAATGGGAAGCGAATCGGTATCATTGAAGCCGGAGACCTCTTATTGCCGACCCATGCCCAGAACCTGATTACGATGAATTCCGCACGTTTTTCAAACTATTTATATAATCCAAGGATTTCAACGCTTACTTCTAAATATTCCTCTCAATACCCAGGTGCGAAACAAGTTTTCGCGCTTGGCGGAAAAACCTTATTTTGGTCAACGCTCACTCCCCGTTTGGATATCTCCGAAATAAGATACTGGCCTGTCTCTATTAGGGAAATGGAATATTATTATGGCATTGCCGAAAGAGTGATGAATGTTACCCAAGAATATACGAAGGGATCTTCCATTACCGAAGTTCTGATTAAGCGGCTGCAGGAGGCCGGTTATCCGGAAGCCAAGTATGTTCCGATGGCGGTCGACCTTCAACTTACGAAATACGGAGAGGTACATTCCAATGTATTTTTCAGTTCCATTGCCTTACTAGCTAGAGCATTGAACCTACGTTCATTTGATTTGGCTGTCAAAGCCCGCGCTGTAGAGGTTCTCGCTGAGCAAGGAAAAGTAACCGGAATCAGGGTCATGTCTCCGGAAAAGAAATCCTATGATTTAAAAGCAAAAAGTGTAGTGCTATCGGCAAGCTCTTTTGAGACTCCTCGGTTATTGTTGAATTCGGGAATTCAAGGGCCTGCCATTGGTCATTATCTGACGAATCATTCTTTTGTTAGGGCTTCAGCAAAAATAAATCTAAAACGATTGTCGGAGGTGATGGGTTCGCTCGGAATTCTGGTCCCCCAAAGGGAAAATCGCCCCTATCAGATTCAAATACACGGACCCGGAGGTTTTTTTTGGTACCATCCGGTTCAGGATAAACCCATTCAGGAGGAGTGGGAAATAGGCTTTGCTGGCTTTGGGAAGGTTGAATCCCGGGTTGAAAATCGGATAACCCTTCATCCAAATCAGAGGGATGAGTTTGGAGTACCGGTGATGCAGATCCATTTTTCCTATAGCAAGAAGGATAAAATGGTTATTCATCAAATGACAGAAGCTATTCAGCAGGTCTCCAACATTATGGGAACTCCTTTGATTTCCAGGGGTGGACACCCTGTCTGCATGATGCCGATAGGCAGCGACTTCCATGAGTCGGGAACCTGCCGCATGGGGGA
The DNA here is from genome assembly GCF_040813775.1 of Ammoniphilus soli. Classification (NCBI taxonomy): domain Bacteria; kingdom Bacillati; phylum Bacillota; class Bacilli; order Caryophanales; family Paenibacillaceae; genus Ammoniphilus; species Ammoniphilus soli. Next base: position 60,547 of record NZ_JBEGDL010000030.1, on the reverse strand, counting down.
GGATCCAGATTTTTCAGCCACTGACCGTTATGGCCAGATTCATGGCATTTCGGGTCTCTATGTAGCCGACAACAGTGTTTTGCCATCCATTGGAGCCGCAAATCCGGTATTGACTATTGTCGCTTTAGCGATACGTACAGCCGATTATATGAGCAAGCAAATACAATAGAATAAATAGAAAGAGGAGAGGGAATCGCCGTGAAATTTCGCCTGTTGGGCAAGCAGATGTGGGATGTCTCCAAGATTCCTCCTGGATTACAGCTTTATATGTTACGGAACGAGACGAAACAAGATTTTATCGGTACTTTAAAAAAAGTGGCGGACATGGGCTATAAAACGGTCGAATTTGCAGGTTATGGGGATATTTCCGCAGTTCAAATGAAAAAAGCATTGGATGACTTTGGTTTGCTGGGGGTATCTACACACGTTCCTTTCGAAAAACTGAAAAAAGAGCTCGGGAGGCAAATTGAATACAGCCATGTTATTGGAGCACAGTTTATTATTGTTCCGCATATTCCTAAGGAAACATTTATAAGTGATTCACTGTTCCAAAATCTTATCTTCTCCATGAAAAAGATCGCTGAGGAAACTAAACGAAGCAGTCTTCAATTGGGATATCACAATCATGAGCACGAATTTGCCAAGGTTGGAGGCAAATATATTCTTGATAAATTATTGGACGGGGTCGGCAGAGATTTGCTAGTATTGGAACTTGATCTGTACTGGATCAAGAAGGCGGGATTGGATCCGAAGTCCATCCTCAAATCTTATGCAGGTCAAGTTCCTCTTGTCCATGTTAAGGATATGGATAAGGAAGGGGATTTCACCGAAGTCGGAAAAGGGATTATCGATTATCCGTCGATTTTTCCTATTTTCCATGATGTAGGTGTGAAGTATTACTTCATTGAGCAGGATATCAGCCAACATCCCTTAGTAAGTGCAAAACTAAGCATTGATTATTTGAAAGAAATAGGGCTTGCTTAGCACCCTACAATTGATCGAATACAATGAAAGACCAAATCGGATTTAAGATTTCATTGTGGCATAAAATTACATCCACTGATTTCTTGAACATCTTTAGCGATTGAAAATACTTCACCTAATAGAAACTCCCCATAATCTCTTCCTCTATATCGGTCATCAACAGCTAAATAATGTAACTTTTGCTGGAAATTTTTCTTCACCAGTACTGGGCAGTAACCCCAACCAACTGCTCGAGTCTTTCTATACAAAAAACAACAGACCGCCATCCGAAATAGGAGAGGATGCGGTCTGTTGTCATATACACCATTGTTCATTATACATAAAAACATTTAGTTGGCTAGACCCTTTATCAATCAAGAGGAGCTGTTGGAACGGTTCATTAAATGATAGTTATTTCCTCTATGAAGCCTGCTTCCATCTCCGTTGCTTCAGATACTCGATGGCATCTTCCACCTCTTCTGGAGACACTTCCTGATCATCAACATAGATGCGGGAAACCGTTTCTCGTCCCGTGAGCCAATCTAATGAACATTGATAGTAGTCGGCCAGTAACAAGAGAATATCCAAAGCGGGTAAACGAGACCCAATTTCATAATTCCGTAGGGATTCCCGGGTGATTCCAGCCCCTAATGCCACTTGTTCTTGGGTTTCCCCGCGCCGTTTACGGCATTCACGGAGTCGGATAACCAAGGGATGATCCCGGTGAGGGTAGGTGGCCTTTTTTGGTGGGATCTGCATCAACTTTTTGAATTCATCTATGGATTCCCCCAATACTTTCACCACATTTTCTAACGTTTGAATTTGCGGTTGCTTCGCTTTTCCGTCTTCTAACTTCTTAATATATTCAACGGTCACACCAGCTTGGGCAGCTAACTCCGACCGTCCCCATTTCTTTGCCATCCGTTTATCGTATACCCACTTGGCTAGGGCTTGTGCATCCATCCATAGACACCTACTTTCCTCTTATTACTTTATATAATCTATTGTATAGGGCAACCGCTCCATTTTCCACTTTCCTGGCAGCTTTTAAATGGAAGCTAATATGAATATTAACAATATACATACCCAAGGAGTTCAATTAAAGGATATTGATCATGGATTAATTGATTTTCCTGCTTGGATCGATGGTGAAGAGGTTCTGCTTTCCTGGATACAAGGGGAGGATCAGATTGAGTATTACCATGGTATCCACGAAGGCTTTATGGGCAGAAAGAAAATTAAATAGCACCTGTCAAGAAAGAGAGAAACGCACCGACTTCTAATAGTTAGGCATTTCTTTTAATCTTAGGTTTAAATCGTAATAGTCCACGATAAAAGGTGTCGGAGTAGTACAAGAGGACGCGCCTGCACACCAGAGGTGTGTGATTGGAGCCAGGCTAATTTGGGGCATGCCAAGAGGACCCTAGACCAGGTTATGATTTCCCATTCGGTGCCCGTTTTAAGGAACAACCAATAAAACCCAAAAGGGAGAAAAAATTTAACATATTGTAAGCTTAATACCAACGACAATAAAGTCATTAGAAAGAAGTAAACAGGAATTAATATTTCAATCCAACCCCATGAAAGAGGTGACAAGAATGTCTATAAAAAATAAAGAGAAGCAAAGACCTCAATGGGACGCCTTGTCAAAAGCTTACTATTTTGAAAACGAAGGAACAATGTATCTTTTAAATTGTCTAATAATTATGATTTTATAGTTTTGTTTCCTGTTTTATAATTAAGTTTGTCCAACTGGAAATTATTTGTATTCTAATCAAAATTTACTGATTGGAGAGATAAGATGCCAAACGAATCCCAACAACAAATGTCTTCCCCAGAAACTCTGTTCCAAATGATTTTAGGTGGATGGGTCCAACAATCCGTTTCGGTTGCCGCGAAGTTAGGTATTCCGGATTTGTTAAAAGAAGGTCCTAAAAGCCATGAAGAACTCGCTATAAAAACCAATACGCATGCTCCTACCCTTTATCGTTTAATGCGTGCGCTTTCTAGGGTTGGGGTGTTTACAGAGTTGGAAAATAAAAAGTTCGAAAATGGTCTTCTTGGTATTTTTCTTCAATTAGACGTAGAGGGTTCTATGCGAGGAATGGCAATTATGGTTGGAGAACAATGGCACAGAGACTCTTGGAGTAACCTCCTATATACGGTTCAGACAGGAAAAACCGCCTTTCATAAAGTTCATGGTAAGGGCATCTTCGATTACTTATCGGAGAACCTTGAAGCGGGAGAAGTTTTTAATAACGCCATGTCGGGAATTTCTAAAATGGACCGGTTTTAGAATGTTACGATTTTTCCGTATTCGATAGGGTCATTGATGTTGGCGGCGGACATGGTGGCTTAATGGAAGCTATCCTCAACAAAAACCCCAACTTAAAAGGTACGGTATACGACCTACCCGCTGTTATAGAGGGAACAAAACAATACATCCAGAGCGCAGGACTCGATAAACGCTGTGAATGTATTGCAGGAAGTTTCTTTGATTCGGTTCCTTCAGGTGGAGATACTTATGTAATGAAACACATTATCCATGACTGGAGTGATGAAGAGGCGCTTACCATCCTTCAAAATTGCCGACAAGGGATACAGGTAACCGGAAAGTTAATTTTGCTCGAAGCTGTAATTGAACCGGGTAATAACCCCCATCCGATGAAGTTTGCAGATTTAGAAATGATTGTACAGGCAACTGGAAAAGAGCGCACAGAAAAAGAGTTTCGAGAACTATTTGAAAAAGCCGGATTTAAACTAACAAAAATTATCCCTACTCCGACTATCATTTCTATCATCGAGGGAATACCTTCATAATTTTTTTGATAAAAAGCTATTATTCACTAGTTGATAATAGCTTTTTTATTGTATATAAAAATAATGCTATAACTTGATGTGTTGCAAAGCTATCGGGAATCGATACTTGATTAAAACTGAAAAAAATAATGGCTGCCATCGAATGGCAGCCTATTGTGCTATTAGAGGGAGTTTAATGAAATAAGGGCATACTATTGATTAGGCTTTTTTAAAGATTTATTTTCTTGAGGTGAATATAATGGAACGCAAATTTGGATTGTTTTCTGGATTTTTTGTTGGATTTGTTTTCCTGATAATTTCAACAATGATAAATCCTAACGTAGAATATTGGATACAAGTTAAATTTGGACGAATTATTTATAGTATCTTAACTTTTTTTGCTGATGTTTTACCTTTTTTCAGCTTAATTCTAATTATTATCTTCGGGATTGCTTTATTGGTTGATGCTTTTCGTATCCTATTCCGTAGTTTTAGATGACATAAAAGGATTTGTTTATTGTCCAACGGGGATCGTTACTGAAATAAGATAAATTTCCACACAAGGTATATTTTGTATTATAATGGAACTTGTTAAGTTGTAATCCCAATTGGATTCCAGCAGATGTATTAAAGGAGCAAAAAAGATGTCAATAGAAAAAGATCAAATAATTACTTTAACGGAGAGAAAAGGAAATCGTTCAAGAAAGACCAAGGTAATTGATGTACAAAGTCGTTTTGTGGTTGTCAAAGATATTGACCATTCCTGGTTCAAAGAGAGCCTGTTACTTGTGGACATAGAAAACGATTTACATCCCATCTATGAAATCATGATAGGATGAGAACAATACTGGTGCTGCCCTTCGATGGCAGCTCTTTTTATTGAACGATGCTTAATAAAAGACATCTTAAAAAATCAAGTTAAAGGAGTTTGATGAAGTTCACTGACAGGATTCATTAGGAGGTATAAATCATGCAACAAGGTTTATTATTTTTGCTATTTATGATTTGTATTGGTTTAGTAAGTTTAATATTTATTTTAAAAGAAACAAAAGGTAGACCAAGAATTGAAATTATCGCTTTTTCGATTCTGCTGGTTATGACAGGATTTGCTGTGAATGAATTACACGATTTTAAGCAATTAGGTGATACCTTTACTTTATTTGAAGGCTTATATTTTGCATTAGGACGGTTGTTTATAGTTGTAGGTTTTCTCACTGGACTTATAGGCTTTTTCTCTGGGAGAAACTAATTTATTTTATGGTATCGAATGTGTGGTTACTAAGGTACTGTATTTTACTCAATCATAAGGGCTTTTTATAACAATAGGGTACACCCTATCGGAACGCTAGCAAGACAACGTAGTACCAAAATTGAAGGAGTTAGCTGTCAACATTCTTCCCAGCAGAATTAGAGATGAAAGAGACAAGCGTTCCGTTTATTTTACAGACCCCGATGGACATGAATTTGAATTTCATGCAGGGAACTTGAATGACCGCTTAGACTATTACAGAAGCGAAAAACACCATATGCAATTTTTTGATTAAAATAAGGATATTTTATTGTGCTAACAGGAATCGTTAGCTCCATAAGGGCTGCTTCGGCAGCCTTATCGTCGTTTGCTCAACGAAAGGGCAGGATAACTCAATAGCGTATATGAGAACTCCCTTAAACCGAGGAAGGGATTCGAGAATAAAAAGGGATGGACTAGAGACATTCATCTAAAATCCATCCCATGAATCATTCTATAGACATTAAGTAAAATAACAAATTTTTTTTGATAAAAAATAGGTGCAGGCAACTGGTTGATATTGAAATTCTCAATTTGATAGTGGAAAATACTTTAACAGGTAAATCAAATCTTTCTTCAGTTACCCTGTTGGAGTTCCAATAGGTCCTACTCTTTTGGGACAGCCTTATTCGTAATGACAGATTTTTTACTTCTTCACTTTCTTCTTTATATGATTGGAAAGTTAATTCGACGAGGATCGATAGCACGGGGATGGAATCAGCAACCGTCCCTTTCTTTATTGCTGTGGTAACGGGTAGCATTTTTCTGAACCAAATTTTATATTGAGAGTTAGATAGGGGAATATTTCAATTCTCTTGAGTTATTCTTTAAACAGGTAATTGATCCAAAGGACATTTAATTACGCAAAATTCGAGTTTGGTGACATTATAATAAGAAAATGAAATTGATATTAGGTTAAATGATATACTATGTATAAAGGGGTGATTATCTATGTTACCAGAAAGTAACTTACCGGAGGTAAAGGTATCACAGGAACTTCTGAATATTATTGATCGAACTGGGATAGGAAAAACCATTGATGAGAAGGTAAAACTTTCTTTGGCTATCGGACTCTTCGTAGAAAAGGCCGTTTCTTTAGCGCGTGCTGCAGAGCTAGCCGGTAAGCCCCTTGCGACCTTTATTGAGATCCTTCACTCTAAACGAATTTCTTGGATGGAGTACACCGAAGAACATTACGCAGATGATCTGACTGCTATCCAAAAATATACGGAGGAGAAGAATGGGTAGTCAGATTATAAGCAACACGAGTCCACTTATAGCCTTATCCATCTTAGGACGCTTGAATCTACTATGGGAATTATTTGATGTAGTGTATATCCCAAAGGCAGTATACGATGAGATTGTTTTGCCGGATCACAGTAAATTGTTTGGAAAAGCAGATGTCATTCAAGCAGTACAAGAAAAGAACATTATTGTCTACCAAGTGCAGGATCAACGTTTGGTAGATCAATTGTTCGGCAAACTGCATCGAGGAGAGTTGGAAACTATTGTAGGAGCTAGGGAGCTTAATGCAGATTTTACCCTTTTAGACGAACTCTCCGCTAGGAACATGGCAAAAACCTTTTTTCTCACTCTTATTGGAACCATTGGAATTCTTAGTCTTGCAAAAAGAGAAAAGAAGATTCAAGCAATCAAACCCTGTCTTGATATTCTTATTGCTCATGATTATCGTATATCAAAAAAATTATATGAATTTGTCTTAAAACAAGAAGGAAAAGAATGAGATCGTTTAGTAATTAAACGGTCTTTTTGTTTTAGATCTTTAACTTAGAAGCTTTATATGTTGAGTTAAAAAATAGTTTTAACAATAGGCAAGTTCATTTCGTATGTAATATCAATGAATGTTACCTTTATTTAATTACGCAAAATACATCTTTGGTGTATAGAAAAATCCGTCATATGTAGTTAAAACGACTTTCTTTTTGTAGTGAACTTAGAGAATAATAAAGATAGGAATATAGAAAGGACGGGGTTCATATGCAATGGGAAGAAGTTCGCCGGCTATATCCAAATACGTGGGTACATCTCCAAACAATAAAATCACATGTAGAGGATGATAAGAAGTATATTGATGAGGTAGCCGTTATCCGTGCGATCCCAGATGATCGTGAGGCTACAAAAGTTTTGGTAAAGTGTAAAGGAGATACACTTGTTTATCATACCTCTAGACCCCAAATTGTTATGACTATAATCCAAAAATCGTCTTATCGAGGGTATATAACACCATGAGAATCGAATTGGTTAATGGTCTTTTACATTCTAAACTAACCCTTACTTACCATGGACATACTGAAACAATAGATCGGCTTATTATAGATACAGGAGCCGCACAGACACTTATTTCATTTTTGATTTGGGAATTTTTGCGAATCCAGAGGATGAGCTCACGATAATGAGTGGGATAGGAGGCGAAGAAATTTCTTTTCGTAAAGTTATTGACAAAGTGACTTTTGACACTTTAGAAATTGACATGTTTCCACTCGATTTTGGTGACCTAGACGAGGGATTCGGAATCAATGGAATTATAGGGCTGGATATTTTGTTAAGAGGAAAATTTGTCATTGATTTAGATGAAATGAGGGTGCATCCTAAATAAGTGACCCTCATTTCTCATATTTTAAACATTATATGTATAGAGATATGACTTAGTCATCCAATTGATAACATCGCATGGCTAACATATTCAAACTCTATTTTATGGAAAGAAAGGAATACAAAGGTGAATAATATTTTTTTAATCGATTCCTGGTTTATTTTAATTACGCAAAATTCGAGTTTGGTATAAGTTATATATCTGTATAAAAAACCAATCTTAAATACTCTACTTCGTAGAGATAAAGAGCATCCTAAGTTAAAAACCGGCACTAAAACTGTGTATGGTATTTGATTGAGGTTGTCAACCGAAGAATGGTATGCTAAACGAGCATAACTGACTAATTTCCAACTTTTGTGTTATAATTTCTACAAAGACATTAGAGGAGAAAAGTATGGTTTTTGAACCACATATTTATAGGGATGCGATAGATGCTCGAAATCGGATTATCCTCAAGGGGTCTCCGATTTGGAAACCCGGCAAAGATGTATCCATCTGAAAACTCGAAAAGACTATGGACACATTGACGATGAATGGGAACTTGAAGACTATAACGATTTAATCATGACAATAGTTAATGATCCGAGTAGTGAATTTTATTTTTATCCATCTTTCCTACCTAATAAATATTTTGTACTAGGCGACGGAAAATGGATAGTAATGTTTGGAATAGACGGAACAATGGAAACATGCTTTCCACCATCAAATTACGATGAGTATATTGAAGGAAAATTTCTTTATCTTGGTACAGTGGAGGAGGTGCTCGAAGAATGGATGTAAAACAATCAATTAAGATCTATCGTCTTTCTGCTGATAACTTTGACACAAGTCCCTTTGAGGCACTTGATATGTTACACCGCCGATGTCAGCTTGAAAAGAAAAGAGATGATATGACTCAAGAAGAGCAACAATTACTCTTAGATGCCGACCGTGTGTTATTAAAAAATGCAGAGAAAATGCACAAACATCTTAGCGATGTGTATGAATTTAATGAAGAACATACAAATAAGTCATTCGCCGAATGGTGGTGGCATTTAGACAAAGTTGTAAAAAAAGATATCAACGTTAATCTCGAGGATCTTTTACTGATGGAAGTCCCTGATTCCGAACGTCCAATTCGCGAACTTGTGGAGTTTCGAAATGAAGAGGCATATCATCGTTTCTTAAAATGGAGTAAAGAAGATCAAGACGTCCGCCTGGTAGATCTAAGGACTAGTAAGGATGTCCGAAAGCACGCAGCCATTCTTTCTAGAATGAAAAGGATGCAAAAAAAGGTCAAATAAAACACACCTACATTAGGTGTGTTTCTTTGTTTAACTCCTGTGTTTAATGTGGTTAATTCATAATTATTGATTACGCAAAATTTTACTTACTCAAAGGTGAACGGCAGATCGATAGCTGCCTATCAGTACACTGTCCATTGGAGGTCCCATTGGAATATACTGACTTTTACCTAAAGGAAGATAGATATATTCGATGGTAAAGGGAGGAGTCCTTGCCTGTGTTCGAAAGGTACAGTTGTTCCTTTGTTCCATACTGTAGTTACTTCAACTATTGCATTCATTGAAGACATCCTTAATACAGGTCTTATAATCAGAAGTTAGTGCAACAACCAGAACAGATTGGAATCACCAGGTGTGCTTTCCAAGAGGGAGTAATAGTCAGTAATCGCTTAAGTTAGACCATTGGATGGGCTTGAATACACTATAGTTGATGACCTAAACAGGCCGGGCCACATACATTCTATTCGGATCTTTTATCTATTGAGATTTTTGAGAATTTGATTTAATCCATATGGTGCTAATTACCATCCTTAAATGATATGAGACATCCATATAATTCTATCGTTCAATATCTTATTGAATTCTCTGGTTATAATTGGGGTTTTCTTACTGTAGGGCAAATATGATAACCGTTTGATAATAACTATAAAGTACAATCTATGTCAGTGAAGACCTCCTATTCTTCTTTATACTTTCTCTCACTTTAAAGCTTGCTATGGAATACTTATTGAAGTCACATTTAATTCTCCTATTTACTTTTCCAACGCAACTCTACAAGTAGAATTCAGTGTAACTTCACACTATCTAATTTCTTAAAACAAGACCATTCAGCTACGCTTCCTGATCATTATAGTATGAGAAGAAGGTTACTGACTCTCATCATTCGCAATCCAAATCTAACTCGTTATAGACTGTATTATTTTGTAAAATAAAAATCATTGTTTTACCTACTCTGGCAGGGGCTGCCGTCTCCGCCCTTCTTTCCTCCCTCAGTGAAGGAATTGCGATCTATTACCAAATTGGACAAGATTTAGCCTTTTGGTATGCAGGAGGGGTAGCAGGAACAAAGTGGATACAGATTCAAATGATGGCTCCTTGGATTGTTGGGGGATTGATTGGAGCTTTGATTCTTTCCCGTTCGATCACCGTCCTAAGCTTAGGAGACGAAGTCGCTTCGGGATTGGGGCAGAGAACCCTTTGGATTAAGGTTGCAGGAACTGTCGTGGTGCTCATACTTGCCGGTACAGCTGTATCAGCAGTCGGTCCCGTAGGATTTATTGGTCTTATCATCCCTCATGTGGCCCGTTTCCTGGTTGGAGTAGACTATCGTTGGATCATTCCTTGCTCCGCTGTTCTGGGAGCTCTTCTGATCGTGTTTGCAGATATTGGAGCGAGAATGGTAAATCCTCCTTATGAAACACCGGTTGGCGCAATCACCGCACTCATCGGCGTTCCCTTCTTCTTATACCTTGCCCGAAAAGAGAGGAGGGAATGGTAATGCCGCTATCTAGCCTACAGAAGGCAAAGTCTGCTCGTTTCAGATTCATCATGGGAGCGTTAGCCGCACTCCTTATCCTATCATTATTGGTTAGTGTGAATACGGGCTTGATCCGTCTTTCTCCGATGGATGTCGTAAAGACTCTGTTTGGGGCAGGTACGGAAAAACAAGAACTGATCCTATTCGATTTTAGACTCCCAAGAATCATACTTTCCGTGTTAGTCGGAGCAGGGCTAGCGGTTTCTGGAGCTATTCTTCAAGGAATATCACGGAATGTGCTCGCCGATCCAGGAATTCTTGGCATTAATGCGGGAGCCGGTTTAGCGGTTGTTCTATTCATTTCTTTTTATCCTTCCAAAGAAGTCGCTCCCGTTTTTTTGCTTCCTTTTATGGCTTTGTTGGGAGCAGGGCTAACGGCTTTGCTCATCTACTTGCTTGCTTATAAAAAAGATCAGGGCATCTCACCGACTCGGCTTATTTTGGTTGGAATCGCTGTAGCCGCAGGAATCAGTGCGGCCATGATTGTTCTCAACACACGCCTTGACCCAAGAACCTTCCAGCTTGCTGCCATTTGGCTGGCGGGAAGCATTTGGGGAACGAATTGGAAGTTTGTGCTTGCCATTTTACCTTGGCTGATCATTCTGCTTCCCTACACGATTTACAAAGCCCGGGTATTGAACGTCTTAAATCTGAATGAACATACGGCGATTGGTTTAGGTACATCAATTGAGAAAGAGCGATTAGGATTAATCGCGACGGCGGTTGCCTTGGCTGGATCCAGTGTGGCTGTCGGCGGCGGAATCGGATTTGTCGGACTCATAGGTCCTCACTTGGCACGTAGGCTTGTCGGTCCCCAGCATCAATTTCTTATTCCCGTTTCTGCGATGGCTGGAGGGTTACTGCTTATCGTAGCCGATACGCTGGCACGATATATCATTCAGCCATCAGAGATTCCGGTAGGAATTGTGGTGTCCGTCATTGGCGCACCTTATTTTCTCTATTTGCTGGCGAAATCAAAGGCTTAAACCATTTTTACCAAGGGGGGAACGAGCATGCATCGGTTGCATACTGAACAGTTACATATTGCTTATATCGATCAATTGATCGTGGAGGACTTAAATCTAAGTATTCCGGAGGGTAAAATTACTGCCCTAGTCGGTGCAAATGGTTCAGGAAAATCTACTATTCTTAAAGCGATGGCTAGGATGATAAAGCCTAAAAGCGGAAATGTCTTTCTCGATGGAAAATTCATTCATCAGCAGTCTACCAAGGAGGTGGCGAAGCAACTTGCCATCCTTCCTCAAAACCCAACGGCTCCAGATGGGTTAACGGTCGGGGAGTTAGTTTCGTATGGAAGATTCCCCCAACAAAAGGGTTTTGGATCCTTGATTAGGGAAGATAAAGAAATGATTCAATGGGCTGTACAAGTGACAGGAATGAAAACATTTTTTGATCGCCCTGTGGATCAATTATCTGGTGGCCAGCGTCAACGAGCATGGATCGCTATGGCACTTGCACAAGGAACCGATATCCTTTTTCTCGACGAGCCAACCACTTTTCTTGACATGGCTCATCAGTTGGAGGTCCTAAAGTTGTTGGAAAAGCTCAATCAAGAAGAAAAGAGGACGATTGTTATGGTGGTTCACGACCTCAATCACGCCTCACGATTTGCTCACCATATGGTGGCGATCAAAACAGGAAAGATGATGAGAGAAGGGACACCAGAACAAGTGATGACGCCTGAGGTATTGAAGCAGGTATTCGGAATTCAAGCGGATATTATCCCAGATCCACGCACCGGGGTGCCGTTATGTCTACCGTTTGATCTTGAACCGCAAGGAACGAAAGTGGAGGATATTAAAACTGCGGCAAGTGTAGGGGCTTAGGAATATCTATTTTCTATGATTAAAGGAGGAAAACGATGAGAAGTCAATCCAATACGGAATTCGTCCGTTACACAGGCATAGCCAAAACCATTCGGGAAAGACGATCGATTAAAAGCCATTATAAAAGTGATCCGATACCCACGGAGTTGATTATTGAACTGCTTAATGATGCTGTATGGGCACCCAACCATGGGTTTAGAGAGCCGTGGAGATTCATCTTCGTTCCAACCGAACAAAAGCAGAATCTGATTGATGATCTGCTTACCACCTTTTCTGAAGGTGAGCAGGATAAAATGCGGGATTATCTCGGACAAGTGAGTGCTTTCCTTATTGTCATCATGCTAGAAGATCCACGGCAGAAGCAGTGGGAAGAGAATTTTGGAGCGGTTAGCGCTTTAATCCAAAACTTTCAACTCCTCGCCTGGGAGCGTGATTTGGGGGTGGTTTGGAAAACCAATCCTCACATCTACAATCCAAAGGTGCACCAAATCCTTGGTGTCCAACCGGGTGAGAAAGTTGTCGGGTTCCTGCATTTGGGGTATTTTAGTCCAGATCATGTTCCTATAGCCAGACCTCGAACACCGGTAGAGAAAAAGTTAACGATATTCCAGAAAGAGAAGTAGGAGGAGAAGTTGATGTCCATTTTACGTAGGTATTTATTTGTTGTTGCACTCCTTATGGTAAGTGCCATCATTCTTACCGGATGTGGATCGAGTCAAGAATCTAACACACCGGCCAACACATCGAGTCCAAGTACAGAAGAGACAAAGGAATCTTCAAAAAGAGTAATCAAACATATGGCGGGTGAAACAACCATTGAAGGAGAACCCCAAAAAATCGCTGTATTGGATTATCGTCTAGCTGACTCTTTATTAGCTCTAGGTATTACCCCCTATGCCATGACAAGCTATATGGGAGGTACGAATATAGAGTATATTGATGGAAATCCGTTAAAAGATGCCAAAAATTTAGGAGAAGAGCCTAACCTCGAAGCGATTCTTTAAGCTCAGCCTGATTTTATTATTGGACGTCAAGACGATGTTAAAATCTATGATGATTTGTCGAAAATTGCTCCAACCATCCTTGTTTCGATTAACAATGACTGGCGTTTGAACTTCCGTGAACTGGGGCAAATGCTAGGTAAGGATCAAGAAGTCGAGAAATGGATGGCTCAGTATGATCAAAAGGTAGAGCAAAGAAAAAATTAAGTGAGAAGGTCGGTAAAGATGAAACGGCCCTTTATATGCGGGTTATGCCAAAGGAATATCGAATTCACGGTCCTAACCAAGCGTTTGGTGCGACTCTAGCCCAGGATCTAGGTTTGAAGCCATTACCTCAAGTTGAATCGATCAAGAAGTTCGAAGCTCTTTCTATGGAAAAATTGCCTGAATTAAATCCAGATTATATTTTTATTCAAGTCGGAGGTCCAGTCAAGGGTGGAGATAAAGAGGCGGAAAAGAAATATGAAGAACTGACCCAAAGCCCCCTTTGGAAAAACCTTAAGGCTGTAAAGAACAACCAGGTTTACCTCGTTCCTTACTGGGTAATCAGCGACTACCCTCACATTAAGGATAAATCCATCGATCTTGTGCTTGAAAAAATGGCTGTGAAGTGATACTAAATAACAAGAAAAAGCAAGTGGTCCCTCTAAGGGACCGCTTTTTGCTCGTTGAGTGATTCAAGTCTGTATATTTTGTGGCAAACCTATACTCTAAATGGTAGTTTAATTGAAGAAATATGTAAATAACTATGCGATATTGTACTCCGAGTAAACATCACGTTCGCTATTTTCGAAGTGGGTACACCTGGTGTCAAAAAAAATGAGGGAATGAGTGATATGAGGTATGGCTGAAGACATTTTTCAACCCGCCATTCGATTAAAGCAAGTGTATAAAACGTTTTCCAGTGGAGAAGGGCCAATCCCGATTTTACGTAACATCAATGGTGAGGTTCCGGCAGGGACGATTGTAACCCTTGTAGGACCTTCTGGTTCCGGAAAGAGCACGTTATTGTCGCTCTGTAATCTTTTGCTAACTCCAGATGAAGGAGAAATTTGGATTCATGGGAAAGAGGTACGGGATTGGGATGTACCCGTCTTACGTCGTAACGTCGGATTGGCTTTTCAATCAGGAGCCATGATTCCAGGAACTGTCCTGGATAATTTTGACGACTGCCGCTCGTTTGCACGGTTTCCATGTTGAAGATCCACAACAAATGATCCGATACGTAGGGTTGTCTGAAGAAATCCTGACCCGTAACGCGGGGGACCTTTCTGGGGGACAAAAACAACGGCTGTCCCTTGTCCGTACCTTGGTCAATCGTCCATCCATATTACTTTTGGATGAAATCACGTCTGCACTCGACCTTGCGTCCACAAAGGAAGTGGAAGATTTGATTCTACGAATTCAACAGGAGAAAAAACCACCATTTTATGGGTGACACATGATTTAAAGCAGGCTCAAAGGGTTGGGGATTTTACATGGCTTCTCGTCGATGGCCGTTTGATCGAAGCAAGGGATACGGGATCGTTTTTTAACGATCCTCAGCAAGAATGGACCCGTCAATTTTTACAGGGAGAAGTTTTGGGGAGGAGAGCACAATGACCCTCTTTACGCTTTTGATGACATTAGGATTTGTCTTGATTGCGCTTCTTTTATCCATATGGCTAAAACTGGGTCTCGAACGGGAAATGGTCGTCACAACGGTACGATCAACTGTGCAGTTGCTCATCATCGGATACGTCTTGAAAACGGTCTTTTCTTTACAGGATCCTATATTTATCTTACTTATGGTGTTCTTAATGATTGGAGTTGCAACCCAAAACGTTGTAAAACGGGGTAGAGGGGTACGGGGAATTACGTGGCGGGTGTTGGTCACGATCTGCATTACTGAAGCGGTCTCTCAAGGATTTTTAATGGTCTTCGATATCGTTCCCTCCACGCCTGAATATATCATTTCTACGAGCGGCATGATAGTAGGCAATTCGATGATTATCTCTAGCCTGTTTCTGGATCGTTTCAAGTCAGAGGTAAAAACACGTAAACAGGAGATTTTAGTTCTTCTTTCTTTGGGTGGAACTCCTAAACAGTCTATTTATCCAATCCTTAAAGAAGCTATCCGTGCTAGCATGATACCCTCCATGGACAGTAAGAAAACCATCGGCTTGGTGCAATTACCCGGTATTATGACAGGTATGATCATTGCGGGTGCCGATCCGATTCAAGCGGTTCGATTTCAGTTGCTTATTGTGTTTGCGTTTATGGCCTCATCAACGCTTACAAGCATTATTTTAGGGTTCTTGACGTACCCAAGTTTTTTCAATAAAAATCAACAGCTTATCGCTGATTATTCAGATTAACTATCAAATTAACGTAGTATTTATTTATTTTTAAAAGGAACGATCAAATCGTTCTCTTTTTTTGATCGTTTAAGTATCAAGCTTGACTCGTTCTAAATTTTGGGGAATTATCAAAGGAATAGAGGCAGGATGTAACTGGAGTATAAAATTTAGGTTCTTTCTTATGGGGTGGAAAAGTCAGTTTATTTATTAAGATCGGGTGAAATAGATTGAATAAACCACCAAAAGGAAATCATCTCATTGGTTTATAAATTTAGAAACCAGACTTTCCGTTTATAGCCTTCACTATCTAAGCCTGTAGTGATTACAATGGAATTAGGAACGAATTCCAATTCTTAGGAGGTACTTTTAGTGGCTAAATATACGTGGGTTGACAAAGAAACGTGTATCGCATGTGGTGCTTGTGGCGCAACCGCTCCCGACATTTACGATTATGATGATGAAGGACTTGCGTACGTAACCCTTGATGATAACCATGGTATTGCAGAAGTCCCGGAGATTCTTTGGGATGACATGAATGATGCAGCCGAGGGATGTCCTACAGATTCCATTAAAGTTCAAAATGAGCCATTTAATAAGTAACAATGAAAAAACCACCTAAGTGGTTTTTTTTCGGTCTAAAATAGCCATTATAATGTCGTTTTATCTTAAAATCGACATTATAATGGCTATTTTAGTATCTTTAGGTTATAGTCCAAAGTCCATTAGAATAAGAACTCACATAATATTTGTTTCCATATTGAACTGCTTTGCTTATATTAGGGCCAACAAATACAGATTTTATGTCTGTTGGATACTGAATAGAAGCAGTAAATAGACCTTTATTAGTACAAATGAAAATCTCACTCTCACCATAAGGTAGAATGTTAAATATTTTGAAATGGTAAGGGAACATTAAATCCCAACCAGAGCAAGTTTTTAAATATAGTTTTCCTTCCTTCGTGATTCCAAGCCAGTTATCATCCAGACATACCAGTTTGACCATTTCGTGGTTGGTAGGAACTTTACACCAGCCATCCATAGGTGTATATCGTAATAATCCAATATCCGTTAAGATCAGGATCTCATTTCCAATGGAGACAGCATCGTGAAGAAAATTCCAATTAGTGGTTTTTGTTAATAAGCGCCAAAATCCGTTATGTTTTTCCCATAAACCTTTTTTGTTGATTAAAGTCAGTTGCCCTTTAAACAGCATAATCTTTGCATATTCTTTCATATCTAGCAGACAAGGGGCCCACTGATCCTCCTCCTTAACATAAACCCCTTTTTCCGTTTCTAAAAAAAGTTTATCAGCGATGAGTTGAAATTGATAAGCCTTTACCTGATCTGGAATACCTTCATTATTTAATTTCCAGCTTCTCTCATCCGGAGTGGAAAGGATTCCTTCATTTGATGTAATCATCCACAAATGACCATCATAATCGATAAGATCGGCAACGTTGAAATTTTGGAATCCTCGAAACCACTCGAGTTGTTGGTATGAACATTCTACTGAATGCACGCCTGCGCTAATCCAATCTTGCTCATTGGCGGCAATACGCCAGATATGCCCTTTTTTTTGGCCAATAGGCACCATCTTCTTTTCGTTCCAAGAAATTTTAAAAACTCCACCTTGCGCTGCATCACTGCCATCCCCATAAGCGGCTACATAAATGTTATTCATGTTTGAGTGTATATCCAAATAACCTCGTTGAGGATGTTCATTTTCTATGGTAAACCAGTCCTTTTCCTCGCTCTCTAAAATGTTTTTTAACTTGAGATTTATTGCTTTGACATAACCATAGTGTCCTACAGCGCAACCGGCGGAGCCTGTAGCAATTAAGATATGGTTATCGTAATGATTGATGGATGCTATCATAGAAAAGCGTTCGTTTTTAATCAATCTCCATTCCCTATCGTATAAGACCCATAGCCCACCTAAAGTAGGGTGTATTTTTGTTCCAAGCAACCACATACCGTCCGGCATGACATGAATCGTCCGTATTTCCGGTTTTCTTCCATTAATCGATCGGAACGGATCTATTTGTTTCCATGACATACCCTCATCTGATGAATAAAAGAGATATCGGGACGTATGGGTTAACCATTCTTTTTCATTTATCGCTATTATTGTCCAAAGGGGAGTAGAGGGGATACCCTGGTTACGTTGCTGCCATGTTACTCCATCATCATAACTAGCGAGAACGGAACCTTTGTCTCCGCAGGTTAAAATTAATTTGGAATGTGACTCAGAGTAAAAGTGTCGATGCCGAAAATAAGTCTTTTTGACTAAAGTCCAAGGTCTAGTTGCTTCCTTGCGATAAATCCCATTACCATCAGCTTCTAATATATAAGTTCCTTTTGGTGTAATGTTAACCGCTGTCGCTGAACCGCCGAATAATCCTTCCGTTACTTTTTTCCAGGATGTCTTAATCATGGTACCTCCCCAAGATGGTGTAGTTATATTTAAAAATTACAATAAATATGAATTTCTCCACCAAAAAATGGTTGAACTAAATATTTATTGGATCGGATCAAGAACAACCAGATGATAACTAATCTTAGGTGCGGCAATAGAGTGAGGATATACTCATTTTATTATCCATGCTCGTCGTCCAATAACACCAAGTATAGAAACAATTTTTTGCATTGGTCATACATGATTTACTCAATAGCAATCCATTTGTAGAACGAATACTTATTAACAATTTTTTAAAATTAATTATACGAATGGTATGTGGATTTCTTTATTTAGTCCGAGCATGTAGAGGATAGGGAACGATAGACTCAAGTATTATTTACGTTTTTTTGAGTTGACAATAATTATCACTATTAATTATACTATAACCATAATGATAACCATTATCAAGTTATTAATTTTAAATATACGTTAAGTAGGAGGAATCCAAAATCGATCCTAGTACTCTTTTATTAATGTTTATCCATGATGTTCAAGATAGACGAGGGTTAAAGTGGAACAAAGATATGGAAGGAGATGTTATTGCAATTATTGATGAAATGAAGAATAAGATTAGGAGCAAAGTGGTCCATGAGGTTGAAAAATTACTTATGTATATAATGGAAAATGACTTAAATAATCGAGAAATCTTATCGTGTTCTGATTATAGTAAGGGTTTTGAAAGTATTTACACTCATTAAATTTGCGGCTGATAAGGAGGTAAACATGTCTTTAATGATAGTTGGAGCTGACCATCTAGGCAACATAGAGGAGAAATTAATAGAAATGGGATTCGGAGAAGTTATACATATTACTGATCGCAAGGTTCAGGATGTGAACAGAGAAATACCGGAGAAAATCAATTTGATCCTGGTATTAACGGATTTTGTGAATCATAATTTGGCAAAGGTAATTAAACAAAAAGCGAAAGAACAATCTTTGCCTGTTTATTTTACTAAACGTTCATGGAGTTCTATTTATCAGGTGTTAAGGGAAAGTAAAGGGATGAAAAGTAATCGGATTTACAATAATTGATAACGATTATCATTATTTTATAATATTAAATGACAATATTTTTTATTATTAACTTATGTAGAGGAGAAATCGAGAATGCCAAAAATTATTATGGTTTTTGCTAGTATGTCTGGAAATACCGAAGAGATTGCGAATGCTATTGTAGAGGGGATTGGTGAAGAGGGTGTTGAGATTGAGTTGAAGGAGGTTACGGATGTATCTGCTCTGCTCAGGACTTGCAAAAATATGAGGGGATTCTGCTCGGATCCTATACATGGGGCGATGGAGAGTTGGCTGATGAGTTTTTAGACTTTTATGATGATATGGATGCTTTAGATTTGAGTGAAAAAAATGCGGCTGTGTTTGGGTCGGGTGATCATGCGTATGAGCATTTTTGTGCTGCCGTCGATATTTTGCAAGATAAATTAGTGCATTTAGGGGCGGAAGTGGCTTCAAGAAGGGTTAAAAATTGAAATGGCACGAGTATTATGAAACTTATCTTAATAGAGAACAGCTGGGAATAGTGCCTATAGACTACATTGATCAATCAATTCAGGATAAATACATGGTTTCAATCATCAATAAGATTTAAGGTGATAAGCTCTTTATTGCATGATTGATAATGATTATTGTTATTGCAATTATCATGTTTGTTAGAAAAGAAAATTCAAATAAGTTGTACCCTGTTGAGATGAAGAAGGATATGGTCTTTGGACACTAGTGTACGGATATTGCATTTTATAAGATAAATTACGGTTTACATAACTACTAAATGGTTTCTGCAAATAGGTTCAAAAGTAATAATTTTTTTGTTAACCAAATGATACTGATTATCATTTCAAAATGATCAGAAAGCACTAATGACAATGATAATCGTTATGAATTAAACTGTTTTTTGTGGTTAAGATTACCAATCTAAAAAGGTAGGTGCTTTCATTGAGTAAAATCGGCATTCAAGCAGATCACAATGGTGACCATTCGATTTCTAGCTCGGTTATTTCGTGCATTGGCAAGACACCCCTTGTACATTTGAAACGCCTGTTTCCGGAGGGTCCTGCCCAGATCTTCGCCAAATTGGAACTAATGAATCCGGGCGGCAGCATGAAGGATCGTTCCGCGCGTTTTATCATTGAGCAGGGACTGCGTGACGGTACGATACATAAGGGAACTCATTTGATAGAGAGTACTTCAGGTAATTTCGGCATTGGTTTAGCCATGGTGAGTAAGTTATATGGGTTGCCATTTACTTGTGTAGTGGATCCCAAAATAACCAAAACCAATCTTACCATCATTAAACAATTAGGTGCCCATGTAGTGATGGTGGATGAACCTGATGATCAGGGCGGTTATTTAAAAACGCGGATTAGTAAAGTAAAGGAATTGCAGCAAACGATCCCTGGAGCATACTGGATTAACCAATATGCCAATGAGAGGAACTGGCAGGCCTATTATTATGACACGGCACAAGAAATTGTCGACCAGATGAAGGGTACGATTGATTATTTCGTTGCGGCTGTCAGCACGACCGGGAGTATTCTTGGATGCTCCCGCCGGATTCGCAAGGATAATCCCCAGGCAAAAGTAATTGCAGTCGATGCGGTTGGTTCGGTCATTTTTGGAACCCCATCAGCTCCAAGAGAACTCCCCGGCATTGGATCCAGCCGTGTGCCTGAATTGCTGAGGAGGGATGAGATCGACCAAGTCGTTCATGTCGATGATTTGGAATCCGTGAAAGGTTGCCGCGACCTGCTTGCCCATGAAGGGATCTTTGCCGGAGGGTCATCCGGTTCGATTATTGGGGCATTACAAAAGATTATTCATACGCTGCCGCCATCTTCGCGGGTAGTGACGATATTGCCCGACCGAGGCGAACGCTACTTGGACAGTGTCTACAACGAGGACTGGGTAAACAAACTTAGAAGGGTGTCAGCCGTCAGTTAATCTAGTATTTCGGCTATATGATGTCGAACTGAAAGATAAAGAATTTAGTTTTAGACTTTTTCTATTAAACATGATCAAAAGCTATCTAGAAGGAGACGAATTTTATGAGCCAATCCATCCATCAGCCTTCTCTACTTTATTTAAGCAAACAAGATATTATCCGTCTTGGAGGGGCTTCCTCTGATTTGTACGTTACTGCTGTCAGCAGAGCGCTTGAACTTCACGCCAAAAAGGATTTCGTTCAGCCGCTTAAGCCCTACCTGAGGGTCGATGAAAAAAATGGACATATTGCCGATCGGATCATTGCCATGCCTGCTTACGTCGGAGGGGAAATCCCCGTATCCGGATTAAAGTGGATTGGCAGCAAGCACGACAACCCCAGCAAGCGGAATAAGGAGCGGGCCAGCGGATTAGTAATCCTCAATGACCCGGAAAGCAATTATCCCATTGCCGTAATGGAAGCGAGTTTGATCAGCGGCATGCGAACAGCAGCCGTTACGGTGATTGGTGCGAGATACTTGGCCCGGAAAGGGTTTAGCCGAGTAGCCTGCATGGGCTGCGGAATAATTGCGAAAATGCAGCTCACTTCCATGCTGGAGCAGTTCCCGGACATCGCCGATATTTACCTCTTTGATCTGAACCGCCAAGCGGCAGACCGGCTTGCCGGTGAATTGCAGGTAACATTCAGCCATGTGCAAATGCATATCGCGGAGGATGCGGAGAGTGCGGTTCTTCAAGGAGAAGTGGTCATTACCAGCACGGTGACGGATCAGCCTTACATTCCATTCAATTGGCTGCAAAAGGGTACCTTTGTCAGCAATATCTCCATCATGGATGTGCATAAAGAAGTGTTTCTGAAAGCCGATAAAGTAGTCGTGGATGACTGGGATCAATCGAACCGCGAGAAGAAAGTGATCAATCAGCTGGTTCTTGAAGGAAAGTTCTCCCGCGAGCAGCTCCATTCCGAACTTGGGGAAATCCTCATCGGGACAAAGCCGGGCCGGGAATCGGATGATGAAATCATTATCCTCAATCCGATGGGAATGGCTGTTGAGGACGTTGCCAGCGCCCAAGAGATCTATCGCAAGGCATTGGCGGAAAATATCGGAACCAGGCTGTCACTTTACTAAGCCGCTGGCCGAGGCTAGGCACGGGCGGTTGCCCGTGCCGGAAATAGGAGGCAGGAATTGAAATGGATACCCGTATCATAGAGAATTCCATTTCTGAAGCTTCACGGAGAATAGAAGCGGAGGAAGCGGTATTGAAGGATCTGGTTAATATCCTTATGCAAGAAAATTTACTGGAAATAGCGGATAGGGGAAGGATAACCGAAACTTGGCCGGGAACTTCCTCCGTTCAGCCGCTCGAGCTTATCCAAGGCGAATGTTTTTTTTATTTGCCATTGGCGGAGGGTCAATCGATCCTTTTTCGGGTAAAACGTCACCGGTTTATCCGCCCCTACACGATAAGCCGATTACCGGTACTGCTGTTGACAGAGAAAAGAGGAAAGGTCGCTTTCGAAGAGTTGGCACCGATCGAATTGGTGAAGGTACTGGCGGACTATGCCACGGAAGAGCAGCAGTTGAACGACTTGCCAAATTTGGACGATTTTTTGTGCGAGCTGGGGGACTCGATTCAGCAAACCGCTCTCTCAAGGGAAGCAGCGGAGTCCCTAGATACAGGACTCGCGATGGAAAGCGCCAGTGATTTCCTTCGAACAGAGCAAATTTCCTCCCTCCGGGATCGCCCTTTCCATCCGACATCCCGGGCCAAGCGAGGCTGGAACAGTGAGGAATACCGCATGTACAGTCCGGAGTTCGGCCATGCATTCGGTCTCGATTGGGTGGCGGTGAGACAGGATTATGTTCAAGCGGGAGATGAAGCGCAAGATGCCGCAAGCCTCATTCTAAAGGATGAAGAGAGGCGGGTATTGGAAACCTCCTTGCGTACAGCAGGACTGTCAAAGGAAGATTATCTCCCGTTACCGGTCCATCCTTGGCAAATGGAGCAGTTGTTGACCGATCAATTTGAAGCGGAAATCCGGAAAGGGATTATTGTCCCTATCGTTCGCGGGTTGGGCAGCTTTCGGGCAACATCTTCCGTCCGTGCCCTATCGACGGAAGGTGGAAGCAGATACCATGTGAAGGTACCGCTGGGGATCTATTCTCTAGGTGCCCTTCGGATTCTTCCTCCCCGTTACCTGCATAATGGGGAAAAAGGCCAGCGTCTGTTACAACAGGCAATCGACCGGGATGCGTGGCTGAAAAACCGATTGTTCCTATGCAGTGAGTCGAGCTGGTGGGGATTTTTTGATCCTGAGGCCGACCCTTTTGATGATAAACCCGGCCATCTGGCTTGCTTGGTTCGAAAGTACCCTCGTCACTTGCTTGAAGATTTAAAAGTACGCCTAATCCCCATGTCCGCTTTGGCGGTTCTGGACTCCCAAGGAAGAGTACCTGTCTTGGATGAATGGCTGGCATCACGTTATGGGACTGGATATGGTCATGCTCAGGTATTATCCGTTTTTCTGGAAATTTGCCAACAGTTTATTTCTTCGATGCTCCAATGTTTTCGCTTCGGCATGATGCCGGAGGTTCATGGCCAAAACGTGATGGTCATCGTACGATCGGGGGATACGGCCGGCTTATTGTTGCGCGATCATGACACCATCCGGCTATATCTTCCTTGGCTGGAGCGAGAGGGATTGGATAACCCCGGTTATATAGTCAAACCTGGGACTCCGAACAGCTTAATCAATCGGTCAGCCGAGCAGCTATTATCCTACTTCCAAACCTTAGGGGTGCAGGTCAATCTGTATGCGATCATGGATGCCATTTCGCAGGCCTACTCCATGGATGAAGCCGTGTTGTGGAAAGTGATCCGGGCAACGATCCAGTCATGCCTGGCTAGTATGGATTTTCCGAAAGAAGTGTGGGATACAATTTCCGGACAGCTTCTCGACAGCCCGATGTGGCCGACCCGTACGCTGATCAGGCCTCTCTTGCAGAGAAGCGGTTCCGGTGGAGGCAGTATGCCGGCCGGATCAGGGGAGACGAATAATCCGCTGTATGGTATTTAACATGTTTAAGATTCTATCCTTGCCTAGAAATATTCGAATCATTTGGTTTGGACAGTTTTTTGCGATCAGCGGATTAACGATCATCGTGCCTTTGCTTCCGTTTTACATGACGGAACTGGGGGCAAGCGATCCCGCGGACAATCGGTTATGGACAGGATTATCGCTTGCGGCCCCTGCGGTCATGCTCGGATTAGTTTCGCCCGTATGGGGGAAGTGCGGAGATCGATGGGGACGAAAATGGATGGTGGTTCGGGCCTTGTTGGGGCTTGCCGCAAGTTTGGCGCTGATGGCGATGGCTCAGTCCCCTTTACAGTTTTTTTTATTTCGCCTCCTGCAGGGGGCGTGTGGAGGGATTGTGGATACTGCTTCCGCTTTTGCAGTGTCCGAGGCGCCGGAGAAAGAACGCGGTATGGTATTGGGCAAGCTGCAGAGTGCAACAGCTGCCGGTTCGCTGATGGGGCCTCTTCTTGGCGGAATTGCAGCTGATTGGATTGGCTTTCGGCCGATGCTTCTTACCATGGGCCTATTAACGGGAATCAGCGGTTGCCTGGCCGTATTTTTCCTTCAGGAGTCAAAAAGGAAAGGATCTGCAAGTGCTGATTCCGATAAAAAACAAACGAAATGGACGTTGGAAATCATCGATCTCTTGGGACATAGGAGGATCCGCGGATTCTTAATCGCAGGAATATTTATGCAAATGGGTGTTTTCGGCCTAGTTACCGTGTTTGCTCCCCATGTGCAGGGGATGTCGGGTTTGAACAATTATGCCTCCACATGGGTCGGCGTGTTACAGGCCGTTACATGGGCCGGTAGCATGGCAGGGTCTCCCTGGTGGGGGCAGCGAAATGACAGGGTAATGATTGAAAGGAATGTCTTCTTGGCTTCTATAGGCTGCGGCGTGAGTATTCTTCTTCAAGCTGTACCGCAGCAGCCGGAATGGCTCATTCCCCTTCGGGTGTGCCAAGGGTTTTGCTTTGCGGCTCTCGTACAATCCATCTTTCTTGCCGTTACGCAAGAATCGGGGGAACTGAACAGAGGGGTGAGGTTGGGAGCAGCCAACTCCTTCCTTGTTATGGGGCAAATACTCGGGCCATTGCTGGCAGCCGCGATGGGAAGTATCCTATCAACCGCT
The DNA here is from genome assembly GCF_040813775.1 of Ammoniphilus soli. NCBI lineage: Bacteria > Bacillati > Bacillota > Bacilli > Caryophanales > Paenibacillaceae > Ammoniphilus > Ammoniphilus soli. Next base: position 35,255 of record NZ_JBEGDL010000030.1, on the reverse strand, counting down.
TGGACCATTGCTTTCATGGGAGTGTGTTTCTTCCTTGGAGCGGCCAGTATTCGCATGAGCCATTCACGACAATTGGCTCACGCCAAAAAAAATCGAGAGGTGACAAACGAAAAATGGCAGAAAGGCAAAGTCATATGACTCATCCTATGATTAAAGATAAAAGCCGTATTCTTTCCGAATCAGCAGCATGCGAACGATTGTTGAACGCTTATTTGCGTGAGATGGGTATTTTCGATCCATCCATCAGGCTTGATCATCCGTCTTTGAATGTACTGTCTTCTTCTGAAATCGAAGAGATGAAACGCCAGGGATTGCCGATGAGAGTACAGCTTCCTGCCTCCGATGCAGCGATTTTCGGTGCTATCGGATATTTCTCCCCCTTCGGGCATCACCGATATGGCTCTTCTTTTTGGCTGCAGAAGGCTTCACAGGGACAAATCGAAAGGATCAGCCATGTCCTAGAGTTAGGGGAAGCTCTGCTGGAGGAGATGTCTTCGATCGACCCCAATGAATCGGAGAGACCTGCAAGAGTTCGATCCTTGCTTGAACGAATTGAAAACTCTATCCAAAAGACTGTCCGTTATGTGGAACGAAATCTGCCGATTGGCGGTTCTTTATGGGATCGAGATGGGGAAGAGCGATTTTCCGCAGCGGAACAATCCCTGGTTCATGGGCATCCGTTTCACCCGTCCCCCAAGAGCTCGGAAGGATTTTCTCCTGACGATCTTGAACGATATGCTCCGGAACTGGGTGCCTCTTTTGTTTTGCATTACTTTGCTGCGGCACCGGAACTTGTAGAGGAAGATTTTCTGGATAAAACCGAACAAGATTTGTTCCCTGCCGATGTGGTTGACGCAGCTCGAAAGCAGCTAAATTCTTACCGGCGACACTATCGGCTGATTCCTTGCCATCCTTGGCAGGCACAGTATTTAAAAGAATGGCCTGAAGTGCGGGAGTTGTTGGAGAAGGGGCAACTGGAAGATTTGGGACCGCTCGGGCATCCCGTTTATCCGACTTCTTCGATCCGAACCGTATGGGACCCGGAGCATCCTTACTTCTTCAAGCTGCCTTTGAATGTCCGCATCACCAATTTTATTCGGGTGAATCCCCCGGAACAGCTGAAACGGACGATGGATGCCAGCCGAGTATTGGAGAGCTTGTCCCATCAGCTTCCCCATGAGGATTTTACCGTATTGATAGAAAGAGGGTATCGAACGGTGGTTCTTCCCGAAGCTAGCGGACAAAGAAATCAGCTTGCAGAGAGCTTTGCCGTGATTTTTCGGGAAAACCCTGTCGTCCGGCCTTTTGCAGGAGATAGCCCGGTTGTGGTTGCAACCTTGCTGGAGCACCCGCCTCACGCGGAGGAGCCTCCGCTTATGGAAGCGATTCGCATGGCTGCGAAGGAACGAAACCTTCCTTTATCTGATTTTCTTTTGGAGTGGCTGGAACGTTACATCGAAATTTCCCTTGTCCCCCTTTTATCCCTGTTCATCGAACGAGGCATCAGTATGGAAGCCCATGTGCAGAATTCCATGGTGACACTGGCGAAGGGCTGGCCTGAGTGCTTCTATGTCCGCGATCTGGAAGGGGTCAGCATCAGCAGGGAACGTGCTGAGCAATGGAACTATTATGGCGGGCGGCTTGCGGAAGACAGCTGCGCTCTTTATTCAGATCAGGAGGCATGGAGCCGGCTTAAATACTATGTGGTTGTGAATCACTTCGGCCACCTGCTCCATACTTTGGCTTACTGCAGCAAGATAGACGAAGAATGGCTATGGCAAAAGGCTGGCGATATTCTCCGAAAAAATGACTTGTTTAGGGGAGCGGAAAAAGAGAAGTATCTCTTGGATCTGCTCGAAGGGGAAGGGTTGCCTGCCAAAGCCAATATGATCAGTTCTTTCCAGAAAAGGGGAGAAAGTCCGCTTTATGTACTGGCCCCGAATCTTTTTACAAAATCCGAGGTGAAAATATGAAAACAGATATGTTGACAGGCAAAACGGAAGAGAAGGGGAGCGCACTCGATGTTTCGGAAGCGGTCCAATCGGAACAGTTTGTCCAAGTGAGAAGAAGAATCTTTCGGCAGCTGATTGAGTCTTTGATCTATGAAGGCGTTGTTTCTCCGAAAACAGCGAAGTCCGGCCCATATCTTCGATTTGTGTTGGAAGGACGGGACGTGCAAGGGAATCCGGTTCTTTATACCTGCGAAGGAGAGCGACGTTGGACGTTTGACCGGATTCGCTTAAGCGATAAGCCTGTTATGAGAACCATCCACGGTATCGCTGAAGAGGCGGAATCCCTGCCCCAATTTTTGCTGGAAATCCGAGAGTCACTAGGGGCTGAGGATGGGAAGGTGGCAATATTCATTCACGAATTGCAACAAACGCTGTTCAAGGACACGTTGGCACAGCATAGGCGGCATCAGGAGAACAGAACGCTTCGGGGAGGCAGCTACGATGAGCTGGAAGGCGATATCATGGATGGCCATCCCTATCATCCGAGCTACAAATCCAGGATCGGGTTTGGCTATGCGGAAAATTATGCCTTTGGGCCTGAATTTAAGAACCGGATCCAACCCATTTGGGTGGCCGTGCATCAAGATTGGACCCGCTTTTCGATATCCAAGCATCTGGACTATGATCAGTTTATTCTGAATGAAATCGGAAGGGAGCAATGGGAATCGTTTAAGGAAAGGGTCAGAAATACCGGTAACGATCCAGAGGAATATCTGTTGATGCCCGTACACCCTTGGCAGTGGGAGAAGGTGATTTCTTCGTCCTTTATCCAGGATTTGCGGGAAAATCGCTTGATTTTCCTAGGAGCAGCAGGCGAAGCCTATCGGCCCCAGCAGTCGATACGAACCATGGCAAACGTGTCTTCTCCTATGAAATCGTATCTGAAGCTGTCCATGAGCATCATAAATACATCCACCGGACGGATTTTGGCTCCGCATACGGTACAGAACGCGCCGGCCATTTCGGATTGGCTGCAAGAACTGGTCTCTGCCGATTCTTTCCTGAAGGATGAGTTAGAGGTCGTTCTGCTTGGTGAAATATTGGGTCTTTCTTACGATTACCCTGCACCATCGGAATTGCTGCAATCTTCCACTTACGGGACATTAAGCTGCATCTGGCGCGAAAGCTTGCACCGTTTCCTGAAACCAGGGGAAGAGGCTGTTCCTTTCAATGCCCTTACTTCCCTGGACTTGGACGGCAAGCCATTCATCGAACCATGGATCAGGAAAGAGGGGGCAGAAGAGTGGCTGACCCGCCTTTTTGCAACGAGCATCATTCCCATTGTTCATCTATTATATGCCCATGGGATTGCCGTGGAATCCCATGCCCAAAACATGGTGCTGATTCATCGACAGGGGACCCCGTCCCGCTTGGCGCTGAAGGATTTCCATGACGGCATTCGTTTTTCCCGGAAACACTTGATGAATCCGGAAAATTGCCCGGAATTGCTCGGCACGCCGGAATACCACGCCCGGGTGAACCGAAACTCTTTCATTGAAACGGACGACATCGAAGCCGTTCGCGACTTTATGCATGATGCTTTTTTCTTCATTAATATAGGGGAGTTGGCCTTGGTGATGGCTGACTATTTCGGATTTGAGGAGAGAAAGTTCTGGGCATTGGCACGCCAGACGATCGAATCCTATCAGCAGCGTTTTTCCCATTTACGGGAACGATTTGAACTTTTTGATCTATTTGCACACACCATTCAGGTGGAACAGTTGACCAAACGCCGGTTATTCCCTGATACCGAATTGAGGGTTCACACGGTAAGGAATCCTTTGTCCTATTCCGTTAGTGAAGCGGTGGGAGGCCAATCATGACGTTAGGCAAAAACGGTTTAAAGCAAAGCAGGCGGGAGGGCAGGCCGGCATTCGGCCTGTTTTGTTCCATCCCTTCTCCGGTGGTCGTCGAAATGATCGGGCATGCCGGTTACGATTTTGTCATTGTCGATACGGAACATGTTCTGATCAATCCGGAAACGCTGGAAAACATGATCCGCGCAGCTGAAGCGGTGGGATTGACCGTACTGGTTCGCGTGCCGGACACTTCCCCCGGACCGATTTTAAGAGCGCTGGATGGAGGGGCGCAAGGCATCGTGGTGCCGCATGTCAAGACAAGGGCTGATGCGGAAGCAGCTGTCCGTGCCAGCCGCTACTATCCGCTTGGGGAGCGCAGCTTAAACGGCGGCCGTCCCGCAGGCTTCGGCAAATCCAATCTGGTGGAGTATATGCAGAAGGCCAATGAGGAAATTTTGGTTGTCGTCATGATTGAGGACAGGGAGGGTGTTGAGAACATAGAGGAAATCCTGTCCGTACCGGGAGTGGATATGGTCCTGGAAGGGGCTGCCGACCTTTCCCAATCTTACGGCATGCCTTGGCAAACACGCGGGGAGATCGTGAAGGAGGCGCTGCAGCAGGTTCAGGAAAAGGCTGCTAAAAAGGGAGTGCCTTACTGCGCGATCCCCAGAGTTCCTGAAGATATTCAGGACTGGGTTAACCGAGGGGTGAATACGTTTGTCCTTGGCGACGAGCGGGGGATTTCTTTTCGCGCATTGGGTAATCAGTTAACGATTTTTCAAGAAAAGATGGCTGAAGCATCATGGATGAAGGAAAGGGAGAACGCATGAAAAAGATTATCGAATACATCCGCTTCAGGAAGTTGGAAGAGAAAAAGCCATTTTCCGCTTACCTCTATGATTTGGAGGGACTGCGGGATCATGTATCGGAAAAAATCGGGACCCTTCCGGAAAAGTGCCGCCTCTTTTATGCTATCAAGGCCAATTCGGATGCCCGAATTTTGGAGGAGCTGGCTCCGTTGGTCCATGGTTTTGAAGTGGCGTCATTAGGTGAAATCCGTAAAGTTCGGGCTGTTGCTCCCCATGCGCGGATCCTGTTCGGAGGTCCGGGCAAAACGGATGAAGAGATGGAAGGGGCCATTGCCCATGAGGTCAGCTTGTTGCACGTCGAGAGTTGGCATGAATTGCAGCGGGTGGAGTGGATTGCCGGAAACAGGGGAGTCGTGGTGCCAATCCTGTTGCGGGTGAATTTGCGTGGACCTTTGCCATCCGCTACGTTGGCCATGGCCGGCAGACCTACCCAATTTGGAATCGATGAGGGGGAGATCCCTGACATGATCCGCTTCGCCCTCCAGTGCAAGCATGTCAAGCTGGAAGGATTTCATTTTCATTCCTTGTCCAACAATCTCGATTCCGCGCGGCATGTGGAACTGGTTGAATACTATTGCAAGCAGGCAGCGAAATGGGCAGAGGAATTCGGATTTAACCTATCCTACCTTAATGCAGGAGGGGGCATTGGCGTTAATTACGCGGATTTGCAGCGGCAGTTTGATTGGCATTCATTCAGCCGCGAGCTAGGGCCCATGTTGGATGCCCAATGCCCAACGGGGGCAACCATTCTGTTTGAATGCGGCCGTTATTTGACAGCCGCATGCGGGTATTATGCTGCTGAAGTATTGGACATCAAACAGAATCATGGGAAGCATTATGTCATTATCCGAGGGGGGACTCATCACTTCCGCCTCCCGGTTTCCTGGCAGCATAGCCATCCGTTTGAAGTTATACCGTTGGAAAGATGGGACTACCCTTTTCCGAGGAAGGAATTAATGGTTAGCCCTGTTACCGTGGTTGGCCAGTTATGTACGCCTAAGGACGTCTTAGCCCAGGAGATTCCCATTTCCCGGATTCGGATCGGTGATGTAATTGTTTTCAAGTATGCGGGTGCCTATGGATGGGCAATCTCACACCATGATTTCCTCAGTCATCCTCATCCCGAGCATATTTATTTGAAGTAGTAGATTCTTGTTTTCATAAAGGAGGACTTCTAGTGATCAACTTGTTTTCATCCTTAGAAATGATTCATCCGGAACAAATATGCTTGCATGAGGAGCATGAAGGGGCTCGGTTGGATACAACCTGCTCGGCCATTCGGGAAGAAGGCGTGCTTCGTCATCCTCCGTTAGCCATGCCGATACGGGATGGGCGATATCTCATTTTGGATGGGGCCCATCGCACTTGCGCCTTGCAAAAGCTTGGCTGCTATCGAATCCCTGTGCAGGTAGTGAAAGGGGAAGACCTGCGATTGGAAGCCTGGGACCATGTTGTACCTGAGGGTTCATGGCTGCACGAGCTGCGAAACTATCCATCCCTGCACTGGACTCCAACGCCTAATCAGGCTAGACCCGTAGCCGTTGTACGGCAAGCCAATGGAGAGAGGTATTTTGTTTATTATCAAAGCAGTAGCGTGTATCACTTCCATAACCTGGATATGTGGCACCAAATGGTTAGATCCTACAGCAAACAGTATGCCGTAAAAAGATTACCGCATTCCAACGACTTCCGTTTGGAACCGGGGTTGGTCCGTTTAAGTTATCCGGCTTATACCGTTCAGCAGCTTGAGGAAACTGTTTTGGCCGGAAAGGTCATGCCCGCAGGGGTGACCCGCTTTATGGTAAACGGTCGGCTGTTAAATTTGCAAATTCCTTTAAAGCTGTTGCTAGAAAGTCAGTTTGTTCAGGAGGAATGGAACCAATATCGAGAGCAATGGGCCGATTCTTTACGGCTATATTCCGAACCGGTGTATCTTTGCGAAGTCTAGAATAATGTGTAACCGAAACAAATAGAAACTAGAAAAAAAAGATCATTTATAGGTAAAATTTCTTAGTATTGACAGATTAGAACAAGCCATTTATCATAATAGTCGCAATAAAGAAATGATAATCATTTTCATACATAAAAGAAAGGTGGTTACTTATCATGCAAGCATTGTTTCAGCGAAGTTTTTGGGCATTTTTGCTGGTTCTATCTTTCGTGTTTTCGGTGCTCCCACTAGCTCCGGTAAATGCGGCCAGCTCTGCTGTTAAGGTCGTGAAAGACGGAAAAGCGCTCTCGTTCGACGTCCCTCCCCAAATTATTAAGGGGCGTACAATGGTACCTTACCGGGTCATTGCAGAAAGCCTGGGAGGAAAGGTGGACTGGAACGCGACAACCCGAACTGTATCAGTTGTAAAGGGCGGGACTACAGTTAAGTTAACCGTAGGATCGACTGCAGCTTTCACCAACAATACAAAAGTTACTCTCGATTCCGCTCCGGTCATCGTCAAAGGACGCACTTTGGTTCCTGTTCGTTTCTTGAGTGAGACGCTGGGACTATGGGTGAGCTGGGATGGAGCAACAAATACTGTGAAAATTGATAGTAAAGTTTCGATTCAAACTACTTTAGGAGCCGTTACTCTTAATAAGGTTCCTCAACGTGTTGTTGTATTGGATATGTACCTTTTAGATATTATAACTTCGTTAGGAATCAAGCCGATTGGGGTTGCTCAGGAAGATCCAACGAATAAATCTCTGCCCGCTTATTTGGACCGTCAAATCAACCATCCATTTACTTGGGTTGGTGATCGAAAACAGCCGAGTACGGAAGTCATCGCAAGTCTGAAACCGGATTTGATTATTGGGGATGTAAACGGCATAAAGAAGCTCTTTCGGTTCTGAACGGTATCGCCCCAACCGTATTGTTTACCGGTTCCGGCGATGATGATTGGAAGCTGGTCATTAAGAGACTGGGTACCGCGTTTAATGTGGATGAGAAAGCTAAATTGGTTCTTTCCGATTATTACAAGCGTGTGGCTGCAGCAAATGCTAAGGCTCGTAATCTGAAAGTACTGCCAGCTGGAAATTATCCGAAAAACCAAGTCCGCATTTTCACTCCGGATTCCTTTACCGGTGATGTCCTGAAGGAAATGGGCATGACCATTACCTTTACGAATGAAGGTAAGCCTGATGCATATGTAAGCAGAGAGAAATTACCGGAAATCAGTACAGATGTGATCCTGTTGTTGGAAAGCCCGAAATGGACAGAAAATATCGACATCAAGACAGCACCAATCTGGAAGGACCTTCCTGCTGTAAAGGCAGGAAAAGTGTATACAGTCAACCTGGAAACATGGACGTTCTATCGTGGTCCATTAGCTGCTAAAGTGATTATGGATGAGGCAGTGAAGTTCTTAGATTAATAGAAGATCGGTAAGGTACCGGATTTACCCGGATTATATGAAACGGCGTGGCTGCAGGTGTTGGCACCTGCACACGTCGTTTTTCCGCTTGGGAGGTAGTATGCATGGATCCTGATCACGTTGTTCAACCGCACGGTACCGCTGCGGTTTCAGGAAAATGGAAACGGTTAGGAATGAATGGTCTGTTATTAACTCTAACTTTGCTCGCATTTCTTGTGATAGCGTTAAGTAGTGTCCGGTTCGGGGTTGCAGATCTGACAAGTGATATGGTCATGGAGGCCATTATGGAATATGACCCCAATATACAGCAACACCAAATTGTTCATGATCTTCGTATCCCGCGAGTCCTGGCAGCGGCCATTAGCCTAATTTGATAAACCATGAGTTAAAGGAGAATCTAACATGAAAAATAAGACGACCTGTTGGAACAAAGAATGGAGGGGCATCCTCTATACCTTATTTATTGCCTTGATTACTGTAGGATGCCAGCAACAATCCCAAACGGCATCCAATCAACCCACTGTAGCTGAATCGCAGGAAGGCCAAGTAAAAACCTCAGGAGAGATACATAAGCCGGGTGATAAAGTCACCGTAGGAAAATTAAACTATACCGTCCGTTCTGTGTCCATGAAAAAGGAGATAAGTGATGGAAATGAAACCAAGGTTTCGGAAGGGCCATTTTTGATTCTTAATGTCATGATTGAAAACCTTGGCCAAGAACCTCAGCTCATGGATGTATCCCTCTTCAAAATAAAAGATGGTCAAGGAAGAGAGTTCGAACCGATGGTTGATGGCGATCAGTATGTAAATAAAGAAAAAAACTTCTTTTTGGAAGACCTTCATCCTCAGTCATCCCTCGAAGGAAACATTATCTTTGAACTTCCTTCCGATGCATCCGATTTAAAGCTCGCCGTCAGTTCCGGGATTGGATTTGAAGCAAATCAAGCGGAAATCGTGGATCTGGGTAATCCATCGAGTAAATAACAGATTACAGTCACGGATAAAACAGCCAATGGTCCTCTATCGTCGATTAAAATAATGATGGGGGGCCATTTTTAAAATTTAAAAAAGAGGAAAACTTAATATGCGTGTAACAATTAAAGGGGAAAAATATGCGTATCCGAAAATCTTGCTGCTTGAGATATTGTATATTCGAAGGAAACCATTGTGCGACGTGCCCTGTGATTGATCATAATCATCGTGTAAGATTACTTGTTGAACATCTAAAAAACATAATAAGATGTTACTACTATTTTTTTAATAATGATTTTCAATATTGACTAACAACTTGTTCACCTGTTACGATTAATGGGTCATTAGTTGTTCATCGGTTGCTCATCATCAAGAGGAGGGACGTCAATGAGGTATTCAGTGAGATGGTTTGATAGGCATCTTTACGCTTCCTTCCAACGAGAGCAAATTAGATGGGGTTATCTCAACAGAATATATCCGCCACTGTAATGGCGGACGTTTCTATGTATAGAGTAAGAAGTACATGACTTAAAAAACACCTTGTCTGAAATTGATTCTCAATATTGACTAAAATACTTGTATTTGATATTATGTTGATACTGATAATCGATATCGTTTATTAAGATACTAATGATCAACAGGGGGGAACAGTATGGACTATCCAATCAATGGTTTGACGGATATGTACACATCTTATCCAATGAGAGGAAATTGGGAGGAGTGATTGAGGCGGAATATATTCGCCTTCGTACTGGTGAACAATACTCTCATGCCGTGATCACTAGTGTCGACATGACAGGGAAATCTATCTATACATTAGGATTTATCGATGAACAAAGTCAGCATTTTATCTGTCATGTAGACAATCTTAGTTTGATATATCAGCCTAAACATAAAAGGATTTGTCAACTGAATAATGAAGCAGTAAAAAAAGTAAAAACGGCGGATAAGCAAAAATATCTTCAAAGATTGTTAGAAGTAAATGAAGGATCCGTAAATCCTATATTCATGAAGGAAATAGTCCAAATATTACAGGAAATTGGTGAAAAAGCCTTCCGTATGAGTGCTACTGATTGGCCTGTGAATTCTACTTCCGTGTTAGAAAAGATTAAAACCGCTTAAAAAACGAAGGTACCCTAGGGTACCTTCGTTTTTTAAGTTTGAGGATCTTCTAGGGTGCAGATAGCGCTTGGACGCTTGATCCGAAGAACGATTGCTTCGTATACACGGAATAAGTAATTCATGTGTTCACGATCTAAAAAAGCCGTATCATAATCATCTGCCACGGCTAAATCAAGATTATGCTGACCTGTAGCCAAAATGACACCAGACTTTCCTTTGATCACTGGTGATTGATAAACACCATCAGTAACCAGCTCACGGACGTGTTCGATCTCTAATACATTTGTTCCCACATGAACCCGATGAAGCAACGAATATAATTCGGGAGATACAACCATCGCGTAGGGACCCGTGTGGCCCATTTGTTGGAGTTTATTAATAGATTCGACTACATCGCTGAAGGCTTGGCCGGATTTCATCCAATCGGTGAGAATATGGGTTAATCGTCCTTTGACATTCATTAATCCTGGAAGATCAAATTCAGATAATCCGTTAAAGATGAGATCATCCTCTAAACGAGCACATTGGATTGCAGCATTGGCAGCAGGACTAAAATCAATCGGCATATTCAACGTTTTTGCCTGTTCGATATCTCTCCAATATAGAATAAAATCTTTATAGAGCATCGGAATGGAAAGGTTGACTCTACGCGATGGTGCTGAAATTTCTATCGTTTCCCCTCTAAGACTGATTCCACCACCTTGGGGTTCGTCAAAGATGTCATTGTTTACACTTTGTATCCCTTCTCCTAGTGGTCCATATAGGTCGATAAAACGTCTACCGATGAGTTGTCTCCTAGCTGCCTCAATAACGGTCTGGTCCAAACGAGTCCAATCCTGATTAGTCAGAGAAGAATCTGGATATTTGATATGTTTTTCCATTTTAAAACCTCCTTTATGGTTCTTACAGAAATAATGCAAACATCTTCATCAACGAAAAGGATGAACTTTTCAGTTCACCTGATTACGTTTACCTTATTGCTTTAAGGCTACCTACACTAAATCCCTTACGTGTTGGAGAAACAAGGGTACTCCGGGAAACTTCATGATGGTCATGATCATGTGCTGCCGCCTTTACCTGATGTTGGTCAGAAGCCTTAAATAGGTTTTGATCAGGGAGAAATTGTTCATTTAAGTGGGAAAGAATCTCTTTCACTTGTAGATAGTCGGTTCTGGTCTGTTCTAGCATTGACGTCAAAGACTGTTTTCGCTCTTCATCCTGAAATTGATAAAGAGCCAAATCCAAATGCTCCAAAAAGTTATGTAAGGCAAACTTCTCGAGGTTAATATCTTGAAGTAAAGAGATAAATAATGGATTGGTAACTTCTATTGCTTGATTTTCGCTGATAAAGCGCGCCAAATTTGGCACGAACTGTTCAAGCCGACCCAAGCGTTGTTCTTCTTCTTCGTAGATGTGATGGAAATAGAGTCGTTGATGATCATCTTGTGCTTCCGCGATGACAGGGGATAGAATGTCCATAAAAGCTTGAATGTTATGTTGAGTACGATCAAAAATGTCATGAAGCGGAGCTAATTTATCTGTCATTATGTTTTCTTACTCCTTTTATCGATTTTCCTTTCGATTAGAGTAACTAATACTAGAATATCATATCCATTTAACATTTTGGATAAACATGGAATAAAAAAGAAAATATTATTATATCCTTATTTGATAATGATTATTACTCCTTTTTTAAAGTATGGGAATTCAGAGAGAACACAGTAATATAAATAAACCAATTATTCAAATTATAATTAGGTAATGTAACAACCCATAAGACTGCCTTCAAAGGAAAGTATTAGGCTATATCCAATAACTGTAGGCGTAAAAGGGATTGTTTTGCTGCTTGTATAATGGCATCCTTATCACATCGCTGCGATCAAACACATCCATGATACTGGATAGATAGAAGTGACGTTTCTTCCCAGCCACGTAATCATATTGATGACCATTTGCCAAGGCTGAATTGGTCCCGTAATTTCTCGCTTATTTTCCAAACGACGGGGTCTTTAGCTTTCTTTTCATGCTGTGGTAGAAGAATCTCAAGCTCTTTGCAAAGACGTTAATATTTTCTTTTTGTTGATAACAGGTGATAGCGTTGTTGCAAACTGCTGGTAAGCTTACGGTATCCGTAGACAGTCTCCTCCGATCAGATGCAGGAGATAGGACTTGATCTTTTCATCGAGTGCGTTTTTGGCCTTTCATCGTGTAATAATATCTGGAAACGGTCTGCCTCCTCGGGAAGATGGTTGTCTCACTGGATACTGTAAACGATGATATGGTAAGTCGAAGGTGGCTACTCGAAAAAACCAACGAACCGGTTGCTTACGCTAATTCATGTCTGGGCCACTTCAAGTCCTTGATTAGCTCTATTTCGTTTTTTAGTAAGACTTTAAGAATCTCGTTCTCTACTTGAAGCTTTCCGATTCGCTTTTAAGCTTGATCTAATTGCTTCTTTACGTCTGGTTCATCTTGTTAGTATGAGTTATATTTTGTTTTTCTATTTCTTCCTCTACCTCATCCCGATAATCATGGACCCATTGACTAAGCGTTTTTTTGTCTTTATGTTGCAATAAGAATATTTAAAAATTATTATTGATAATCATTATCAATAATAATATAGTTAACCTAAAGATAACCGTCCCGTTTATTGGAATCTTCCTGAAAAAGTAGTGGACGGATGATCACCGAAGGGGTTGAAAGAGATGTTCAACTAAAGGTTTTGTCCGATCCTGAATGTAAAGAATTGCAAGGCTTTCTGTTTAGTAACCTGTTCTCGCTATTGAATTTGCGAAGATGTTTGGGGGGCTGACGGGGGGCGTTTATGGAGCAAATTGGGAGAGCGTCTATTCCATGCTGCCTTGGGTTCTCATCTTTATTCCCTTGACCCTGTTCTTTTCCAAGACTGCCAATGCGCTTGAATTAGGGGACCAAGTGGCTTCAGGCTTAGGGGTAAAGGTACAGTTGCATCGCCTTGGCCTGCTATTCGTAAGTGTAGCCTTGGCAGGTTCAGCCGTTGCGTATGCAGGAGGAATAGGATTCGTTGGGTTAATCGCTCCTCATATTGCAAGAAAATTAGTGGGGCGACCGTTTGGCAGTCTAGTTCCTGTCTCAGCTCTCATCGGCGGCCTCATTGTATATTTGGCTGATGTGGTTGGTGGCTAGAACGGCCTTTTTGCCGCTTGATCTTCCGGCTGGCGTATTCGTTTCCGGGATTGGCGCGCCTTTCTTCATTTACTTGCTTTACCGGAACCGTCATCAATAAAGGAGGAAAACAGTATGCGTGCTTTGGAGACCAAATCATTGACTCTGTCTTATGCGAATGAAACGATCATTGATGACCTCAGTCTAACAATCCCACAGGGGGAAATTACCGTTTTCGTGGGAAGTAACGGGTGCGGAAAGTCAACGCTGCTTCGTTCGATTGCCCGCTTATTGAAGCCGCAGAAAGGAGCGGTACTGTTAGACGGAAAAGAAATTATAAAATTAGCAACTAAAGAGGTGGCAAAGAGCCTCGCCATTTTACCGCAAGGACCGATAGCACCTGAAGGGTTAACTGTGTTGCAATTGATAAAGCAGGGGAGGTATCCGTATCAAAACTGGCTAAGGCAATGGTCGGAAGAAGATGATTTCATGGTTCACAAGGCGCTGGAAGATACGAAAATGAACGACCTCGCTGATCGTCCGGTCGAATCTCTTTCCGGCGGACAGCGTCAAAGAGCGTGGATTGCGATGACCCTTGCTCAGGGGACGGATGTTCTACTTTTGGATGAACCTACAACCTATTTAGATATGACCCATCAAATTGATATCCTTGACCTGCTGTTTGAATTAAACGAGAGGGAACACAGAACCATTGTGATGGTTCTTCACGATTTAAATTTGGCTTCCCGCTATGCCCATCATATGGTGGCCGTTCATAATAAAACGATTTACGTTCAAGGAAAACCAGAAGACATTATTACTCGCGAAATGGTCCAGGTGGTTTTTGACATGGGGTGTGAAATAACGGTTGATCCATTGTTTGGTACGCCTTTATGTATCCCGCATGGAAGAGGCAGAAAGGTAAAAGGTGAAACACACAATGTTATCTTTGTTTAAACCGGAAGAAACAGATTGCTTATCAAAACATTTTCGAATAACGATGAACCCATCGCAGGACCAGGAATTTTCCGTTCCCTCGACGGATTTGCTGGACGAGGCAAAGTGTCTGGCTTATTTGGAAAGGGTAACGAATATATTACAATCTCCATCCAAAGTCGTTGCAGCATCACAGTTTTCCAAGAGATACAGCTTCCTGGCCGTTGTCCCCAGCCTTTATGCTATGACGATGTTTAACAAAGGGTGGGATCATTCTCTTGAAAATTGTCATATTGAATCCGTATACCAAGATAAGAACTGGCTTCCATAAGTGCGTTTAACCAATTGGCAAGCAACCCAGCCTACAGATGGCGATCGTCATGTGTGGCGTGATCAAGTGATCAGGAACATTTTTGCTGGGAATATTGCGAAAATATGGCGTTCCATTTGTAAAGCAGCTGATATTCCCATCGCCGTGTTATGGGAAAATACGGCCATCTACGTATATTGGCTGTACGAGAAGCGAATGGGTGAAGGAGCTAGTGAACAGCAAAAGGTTCGCATTCATGAAGATTTTCAATATCTGCTTCATGAAGCGCCAGCATCTCTTTTCGGAGATACGGAAAATCCATTGAAAAAGTATAATAGCCCGAAATGTACGATCTCTACATCAGATCAACCCGTTCGCATCCGAAAAACATGCTGTTTCTATTATAAAGTTTCCTCGAGTGAGAACTACTGCTCAACTTGTCCCAAAGTGAAGCGTTGATGTAGTTATTTTTCAAAATTTGATTCGCTGTTACTATTGAAAGGAACGTGTCAGCACGGTGGAGATGTGGAAACGAAATCTGATCATTTTGTATGTGGGGCAATTTCTTGTCAATGCCTCTATGAGCACCATCACTCCGTTTTTACCGCTTTATTTGCAACAATTAGGGATCACCGATCCAGAGGAAGTTCGATTGTGGTCGTCTATCATTTTTGGAGCTAACCTTCTGACAGCCTTTATTATTTCTCCGATTTGGGGGAAACTTGCCGATCGGTATGGACGAAAATTAATGCTTGTTCGCTCTGGAATTTCCATGGCTATCATCATTACGTTAATGGGTTTTGCGACCAACCATATTCACTTACTATTATTACGTTTATTAAACGGAGTGATGGCCGGATATGCACTGGGTATTTTACATTCCGGTTCCGTGGCTGGAACCATGGAGACAAGTTCGGCTCGCAATATATTTTAATTTATGCAGTTTCTGGTGCCCTACTGTTTTCTATTCCACAAGCATTTGAATACCAATTATGGCAACTCATCGTGCTAAGGTTTTTTACCGGTGTGCCTCGGCAGTATGACACCTTCCATTAATGCTCTCATTCGACATTATGCTCCGGAAGGTATGGAAAGCAGAACATACAGTTATTCCAATTCTGCTTTGTTTCTGGGAGGATTGGTGGGATCGATAGGTATGGGGACCATCGCATCTCAGTTCGGGTTGCCGATGATCTTTAATTGTTCTGCGGCTCTATTACTACTGCACAACTTGTGGATGAAATGGACCATTAGTCAACTTCAGAGTGAAACGGGCACAATTACTAGCTTACAAGATAGTGGATATAAATAAAACCAAATAATTTATCCGTGGTCTGTTGTTCGGCTAAATACGAAATACGCAATAAAATAATGAAGGAATTAGAAGAAAAGCGGTGATCACTTGTTCAAGGCTATAAATGAAAATAGTAGGCTTTCCCGCGAGAGTAAATTACTGCTCTGGCTTGATTTTGGATTCGGACTATCCACCTCACTATCCGGGTTATTTCTGTCTATTTATTTGTGGCGATTAACAGAAAGTTGGGTTGTGAACGGCATCTATAACATTTCGTTGTTTGTTTTTGTAGTGGTTGGATTTATTGCCGGGGGTTGGATGTCGAAACGAAAAGATCGCTTGATTACTTTTCGTTTAGGTATTTCTATGATGGCTTTCTTTTTTCTTGCGGTCATTGTTTTTCAGGAAAAGGTAGCTCTATTTCCTTCATTATTCGGCATGCTCAATGGATTAGCACAAGGTTTTTATTGGATCGCGATGTTGGTGATCGTTTATGATGTAACGAATAATGACAATCGGTTACGATATTTTGGATGGGAATCTGGAGTTATGGCTTTTGCTGGAATCTTAGGCCCCCTAGTGTCAGGTTACGTGATCGAATGGTTCCCAAATTTAACTGGTTATATTGTAGTTTTCGCCATCTCCCTAGGCATCTTTATTTTAATCATTGGCGGGAGCTTCTTTTTAAAACAAGAGACATTTCGTTCTCAAACCTTTTTACTGCCGTTTATTTTTAAACGAAGTATAAAAAAATCCGTTTGGAAAAAGCACTTTTTTGGCTGGTTTACAATGGGTTTGCGAGAAGGAGTTATATTGGTACTTCCACCTATACTTTTATATGACATCGTTCAAAAAGAGAGTCTCGTCGGATTACTAACGGTTTTTTTTGGAATAGTAACTATTCTCTCGAGCCAGTTGTTAGGGCGTTTTGGGAAAAAAGAATATTATCACGCTTACACTCTTATATCGGCAATCGGTTTGATTTTAACAACTCTTGTTTTAATTTATGAAGTTAACTTCACCACAGTCTTCATATTCATGGCAGGGAATGCTTTTTTTAGTTCAGCAATAAGGATCTGTTATACCAGTTATATGTATCATCTCATGTCAGAGTTACCTAGCAGTGGGAAGAGATTGAAAACAGAGTTGATTGCTTCCAGACAAATTTTTTTAACAATTGGACGGATCTTACCAATTATCTTTTTTATGATGTTTGCGGTAGGTGTGGATTACAAGCTTATGACTTGGATCTTGGTGATGACTTCTCTTACGCAATGCATTCTATATTTTTTAATGATTGAAAACCACAATGTACATGAGTATAATAGTCATCTCTCCAGTTAATGCAGATGTATTGTCTAGAACCAGAGACTATAGAGTAAACTATATTGATGTCCATCAATAAGTTATGTAGCTGGTTGGGTTGGCTAGCCAAGGATATATAACTACTGAAAAAGTAATCATTCAAGAATCTATACCGGTCCGTTTAGGTGAGGGAATTCTAAGTATTGTTATAATGAACTCGATTCGTTTCACTAGGGAATTTACTGATCGGTTTTTTCTCGAAACTTTAGTTCTGTTGAGGCACTTTCTTTGATGGGGGATTTGTTTCGAAACGGCAACCACCATTTTTTTCATGAATAGGGAATGTTAAAGACATTCGTTAAATAAAAAATGTAAGAAGAGGCACTAAAAAGGGGTTCCTCTTCTATTATGTCTTTTTACAAAAGAAAAAAGCCTACCTTTTGAAAGGTAAGCTAAAAAGAAAGATAGGGTTCGAGTAAAAGTCAACTTAAAAGAAGGGGGACTTCCACATTCTCATTATACTAAAATTGATAATCATTATCAATTTATTTTAAAATTAATTCCACACTGTTAATGTTCATGGGAGGACTACTTCGAAAAGGGAGTCGAGTATTTATTAGGAATAACTTTTTTTATTTATGTCTGTTCCATCATTATTCATTATAAGTTCAATAGAAAGAATGTCACAGATGTTTTTCTCTATCATTTCTAATACCTTATTATCTCCTCGTCCTTTCAGTCCAATATGGAATGAATCACCACCGTTTTTGATTAATGTTACATATACTTCTTCAGTTTCAAACACAGGTTTTTTCATATCAAGGAATATTATCCTTAGCTTCACGCTATAGCCCTCCTTTTCGTATTTGATAGGATGGTTCATTTTTAAAATGTTCTGTACAAGATTTTATGAATTATGTTGTTTTGTATTAATAAATGAAAACTATTACATTAATAGAACAGCTAATATTGTCTTGAAGTTGCGTGTCTGGTTTGGATTTGATAAATCTGTTATCGATATTGAACTCCAAAGGAATTGGAGGTAAGTTATTGAATATTAGTTAATGGTATAAATATACAAATGGATATAGGTTTTGAAACATTGGAAGATAGGATCAAGCTAATAAAATTAAGAGGACTTATTTTATCTCAAAAACGTCCGTTTATGTGATAAGGGCTTCGGCAGTCTTTTTCAATTTATCGAAGTAAAGGACTGTATAGCTAAAATATGTAACGAGAGTTAGAGTAGGAAATTCATTTAAATTGTTTTAATTTATTTAATTACGCAAAATACAGATTTGGAGAAAATATGATATATTAAAAAGAGAACTTGTGTTTGGACACCTAAAAATATATAAAACAAGTCGAAAGAGGAATAATTGTATATGAATAAATTGATCGGTTTTCTGTGTGACTTGTTAAAAGGGTATTTGGAATTTGAGGTTGAAAAACTGAGAGTACAACTAGTAAATCAGTGAACTGTTAGCGTAGCAAAGAGGATCTTATGAGCTGATCCTAATTGCATGACCCAAGGCTTCAAGCTATATGTTATACTCTTAAGATACATAGAATCTAGAAAAAGCAACTGTAAATACCTCTAATTAACAGAAGGTTGGAGGAGACACCGTGTTTAGAAATTACAGATGGACTGTTCTGTTAATGCTATTTTTCGCGATGGTGATAAATTATATCGACCGCGCAGCTATTTCTGTAGCGATGCCGTTTATATCCGAACGATTTCAATTGGATCCAACACAAAAGGGAATGATTTTTAGCAGTTTTTTTATCGGCTATGCTCTGTTTAATTTTATCGGAGGTTATCTCTCTGATCGAATGGGGCCCAAAAAAGTGTTTTCATGGTCGATGTTGATTTGGTCACTATTCTGCGGTTTGACAGCTTTGGCATTTAATTTTTGGTCCTTGTTTATTATTCGGTTCTTTTTTGGGATTGGAGAAGGCCCTATTGGCTCAACTGCAAATAAGACTGTAAACAACTGGTTTCCAGTCAAAGAAAGGGCTCGAGCTGTTGGGATCAATCAAGCGGGCGGCCCGTTGGGAGGTGCTTTAGCCGGTCCAGTAGTAGGCTTCATGGCCATCTATTTAGGATGGGAATATGCCTTCCTTGTTCTTGCTGTAATTGGGATCATGTGGATGATTGCATGGAATCAAATGTTTGTGGATGATCCTGTCAAACACCCTAAAGTTGCTAAAAAGGAGCTGGAAAAGATCCTGGAAGGTCGGGAATCCTCCCCAACGCAAGCAAGAATAACAGGGGCCAAGCTTTCCCTTTTCGAGATACTAAAACAACCGGCGGTATTGGTGACAGGTGTTTCGCTTTTTTGCTTCAACTATATCCTCTTTTTCTTCCTTACCTGGTTTCCTACTTATTTAACCGATGCAAAGAACTTAAGTATTGCGGAAATGAGCATTGTCACTTCGATACCGTGGCTAGTTGGTGCCTTAGGCTACACGTTTGGGGGAGTACTAATCGATACTATTTATAAATTAACGGGGAGACAGCTATTTTCCAGAAAAATTGTTCTCGTGATCTGCTTACTTTCTGCCTCAATTTGTATAGGCTGGTCAGGATTAACGGATAGCGTTTTTGAGGCCGTTGCGTTCATGACAGTTGGAATTGGATTTATGTATCTTACGGCACCGGCCTATTGGGCCATTATACAAGATAGTGTTTCAAGTGAAAATGTAGGAAGTGCGAGCGGATTTATGCATGCCATGGGCAATATCTCGGGCATTATAGGCCCAACCGTAACAGGTTTCATGATTCAGCTAACCAATAGTTATTCCAGCGCGTTTATCTTGGCAGGCGTTTTGGGCCTTTGGGGAGCCCTTTCCGTTGCTTTTTGCATTAAATCTTCTAGCATTCCAAAATAAAACAATAGAAAGGCTCTATTGGAATAAGAAGCTAGTTTAGCTTGTATTCCAGTAGAGCCATTTTTCGTATAATATGCCTCATTTTCGTTTCTTGAGCTGTAATCGATATTGATAGGGAGAAGAACCCATATGCTTTTTAAAGAGTTGACAGAAATATGAGGTGTTAATCAGACCGATTTCTTCCGAAATCTGCGAGATCGGTTTTTCAGAGGTTGCTAATAGCAAACAGGCTTGCTGAATTCTTCGTACGCTTAAGTAATCAGATACCGTACTTCCCGTGGCTTCTTTGAATAAGTGAGAAATATGGTAAGGAGATAGATGGAGATCCTTGGCGATGTTCTCCAGACGAAATTCCTTGGTATAGTTTTGGTCAATCCATTGCATAATCTGCTCTGCACGATGCGTTTTCCGCAGCTGAGTCGTTGGTCGTTGACTGTTATGGTTTACTACGTTTTGAAGACACCTTAAATAACCGATAATGAACAGCGCATGTTCTTCTATAGAAATAAGGTTTTGGCTATAGTCCTGTATTCTGTGCTCATACTTCCAAAGGCTATTAATCTCCTGTTCATCAATGGCAAGCGTTTTGAAAGGGATTTCATTATTAAGGATGTCTTGAAGAAAAAGATGCAAAGACGGAAATCTTTCCAAATAATTCTCGAAGATGCTAGGTTCAAAAAGCAGGATCGATCGTATAAAGGGATGTTCTTCAGTGATGTTTACTGATAATTGATGAAGCTTATAAGGCTGAAAAATGTACAATGTTCCGGGATTCATTTCATAGGTTTCTTGTTCAATAACAACAGTACCTGATCCATTATGAACGTAGGTTAATTCCAATCCTTGATGAAAGTGGAAAATCCCTTTGAAGCTGTCCGTTTCCGTAGAAGTTCTTCGATAGGCGAAATAGACAGGGTTTAGGTTTAGTCGAAAGTTATCAAGTAAACTCATCCCGTGGCCTCCATTCTATTCCTAATTTTTTTAATAGTATATCATACCATTTTGTTTTGGGCTAAATTTTTTACCGCAATCTAGCGATATTTCTCAGCAAGAATCGGAGATTATTTAGACATTTTATTTGTTAATATTGATCTATCGAAAGCGATATCACAAAAAATCATGTTCTGTAGTCCAGATTAGAGGATTTGGAGGAGGTAGAGTACTCGCTTCAGTTTTTTAAAACTGAATATTGTGACTAATAAAATATTTAGGGTTGATTGGTAGGACCACAGCACCCGTACCAGATAATTGGTCAGACCCTAGTCCTTAAACCAGAATTATTGGAAGGAGGCAGAAAGTACTTGGAGAGATATAAAGAAGGGCTGCGAGAAATACCGGTTATGGAAGAGATGGATGTAGTCGTAATAGGAGGCGGACCATCCGGTGTGGCTGCGGCTGTAACCGCGGCAGAACAAGGGATGAAAACACTCATTGTGGAACGTTATGGTTTTTTTGGCGGGATGACGGTGGCTGGGCTGTCTGGATCGATCGGGGGACTATACAGTTCTTCAGTGAAACAAGAGTTGAAACAAATTGTATATGGGTTTGCTGGACGATTTGCCGAAGCGTTGAAAGAAAAACAGGGTCTTGCTGAACCCTTTCAATTTGGACATACCGCGTTAAGTGTACATGACCCGCTGTCCTGGAAAGAAGTGGCCGATTCCTTCGTAATGAATGCGGGGGTGCATGTCTTGTTCCATACCGCATTCTCAGATGTCATCATGGAGGAAAACAAGCTAACCGGAATTATTTTTGAAAATAAAGATGGGCGATCCGCTATCCGAGGCAAAGTATTTATCGATGCGACGGGAGATGGGGATGTGGCTGTCAAAGCCGGTGCACCATATATTTTCGGCAGAGAGGGCTCCATACAATCCCCCACAATGATTTTTCGTATGAACAATGTGGATTGGGAAAAGGTATCGCCACTACACCAAAAGGAATTGGAAAAAAGGATAGACCTAGCAGTACAAACGGGACATTATCATTTGCCGCGTCGGCATATTTTCCTTTTTCCATCCCCTAGAAAAAATGAAGCCTTGATTAATGCGACACGCATTTCCAAGAAAAATGGCGGGACCGTAAACGGAACAGTAACTGAAGATTTAACCTGGAGCGAACTGGAGGGCAGACGTCAAATTCGAGAATACGAAAGATTTCTCCAAGATTATGTTCCTGGATTTGAAAACGCTTATATCATGGAAAGTGCAACCCAAATCGGAATTCGTCAAACTCGTACCATTTTAGGAGAATATACCCTAACCAATGAGGATGTGATTCAAGCCCGCAAATTTGAAAACGCTATTACTAGAAGTGCCTGGCCTATTGAAGTACATGGGGAACAAGTGCAGATTGTGCATTTGGATGACGATTATTATGAAATTCCATTTGAAGTGATGCTACCTCAGAAGATTGAGCAGATCATGACGGTGGGAAGATGCATTTCAGCGGAACACGAAGCACTGGCCTCGGCAAGAGTGACGGCCCAATGCTTTGAACAGGGATTTGCAGCCGGCATGGCGGCATACCTAAGTATTGAACAGGGAATTTCGCCGAAGCAGATCGATGTACAGCAAGTGAGATCGCTGATGATAGCTCATGGCGCTGTTTTATAAGGATCGATGGTTCATGGATAAGATAATGAAAAATAAATTTAACATTGTCCCCATTAAACGGGTGGATGTTTATCAAACCGTGATTAGTCGAATTCGTTCCATGATAAATGACCATCAGTTGTCACATGGAGAAAGACTTCCATCGGAAAGAGATATGGCAGAACTGCTCAATGTAAGCCGATCCTCCATAAGACAGGCCTTGAAAGCAATGGAAGCGATGGGAGAAGTGGAAATTCGAATAGGAAGTGGAACGTATGTCAGCGAGCAACGAAATCACGTTGAACCTGTTGATTTCTTGTTGAATGGTAGAGAAGTGGACTTACAGTTCCTCCAAAACTTAGCTGAAGCTAGAGCTGCAATAGAGTGCAAGATTGTCGAATTAGCAGCAGATAAGGGAAAGAATGGAGATTGGGATACTATTCGTGAATTGCTGGAGTCTCAAGGAGAACAGGAAGATGATGAAGAAATCGGCAGCTTGGACCTTCGTTTTGAAAAACAATTGGCTAATGTTGCGAATAATCCGGTGTTGGCCCTATTGCAAAGGTGGGTTCACCATGCGTGGTTAACAGCTTGGGGGAGACTTGGGATTGCACCGGATGATAAACGCAGCCTTAGTGATGAGCACTTCGATATCCTGAGGGCTATAGCAGAAGGAGATATTGAAAAAGCCATCAATTCTATGAAAAATCATGTGGATCGTACAATAATAGAAGATATAGGAGAGGAAGAATAGTATGTACAGAAGCAACTTTGAAAAAGGAACAACAAGATGGGCTGTCCGCAGAAGTCAGTGGCGCAGCATGGGAATAAAAGAAGAGGATTTTGACAAACCGAAAATCGCCGTCATCAACACATCTTCTACCCTATCAAGCTGTTATATTCATTTGGATGATGTGTCGAAAGCTGTACAACAAGCAATCAGAGAAGCTGGGGGCCTTCCTTTTGAAGTGCGGACGGTTGCGCCGAGTGACTTTGTCACAAGTGCGGGCAGAAAAGCTAGATATCTGATGCCAACGCGGGATTTGATCGTCAATGAAGTCGAGGTCATGGTGGAAGGGGCTGTCTTGGACGGCATGATCTGCTTATCCTCATGCGATAAGACAACCCCGGCTCACCTTATGGCTGCTGCGAGATTAAATGTACCTACGATTCTCTTAACCTGCGGTTACCAAATCGGTGGGATGTGTGATAAATTAGGCCAATTCGTAGATATTGACGATGTCTATGAGTCTATCGGAGCAGTGGAATGCGGCCATATGTCTCTCGACGATTTAACGGAAATGACAGAATCGGCGATCCAGACCCCTGGTGTTTGCGCGGGGCTTGGAACGGCCAACTCTATGCATATCATCGCCGAAGCGATAGGGATGTCCTTACCCGGCAATTCCCCGGTTCTAGCCAACAGCCGTAGATTATATGAATATGCTCAGAAAGCGGGAGAAAGAATTGTGGGCCTAGTGAATGAAAACGTATGCCCGCGGGACATCATCACCAAAGAGGCCGTTGAGAACGCAATTATGGTCACCTTGGCTGTAGGTGGTTCTGTGAATACGGTTCGGCATTTATCGGCGGTAGCAACCGAAGCGGAGTTAGATATTGATGTGGTTGCCTTATATGAGAAATGGTCTGATCGAATCCGTCTGCTTACGGCGGTAAGACCGAACGGCCCGTACCGCACAGAAGATTTGGAAGTGGCCGGTGGAACGAAGGCCGTTATGAAACGACTGGAATCTCACTTGCACCTAGATATCCTTACGGCTTCGGGGAAGACCGTACGGGAAAATATTACGGATGCCGTAATCAAAAAGGAAGAAGTCATTCGGACATTGGAAAATCCGCAAAGTCAAAAGCCTGGAATTGCTATTCTGCGCGGAAATCTGGCTCCCGATGGATCAATCGTTAAATTATCGGCTGTACCGGATGAGATCCATAGTTTTACTGGACCGGCAAATATCTTTGATGGCGAGGACGAAGCCATTGAAGCGCTGGGGAATGGAAGAATTCAAAGAGGGGATGTGGTGGTCCTTCGCGGTATGGGTCCTATGGGGGGACCGGGAACGGTTTTTGCTGCCAGCTTTGTGGCTGCGTTAAATGGCGCGGGGATCGCTCCTTTTGTGGCTGTGATCACGGACGGTGAGCTATCCGGCTTAAACAGAGGGATTATCGTCGGCCAATTAATGCCGGAAGCGGCGGCAGGCGGGCCGTTAGCTGTGATTAAACAAGGAGAGTTGGTAAACATTGATCTGGTGAATCGTAAGATTTCTCTTAGCATCACAGAGGAGGAACTGCAAAGCCGCCTGGAGCGTTGGACTCCTCTGCAGCGGGAATTAAAGCCAAGTTGGCTTTCCCAATATGCTCAATTAGTGCAGCCGATCGCCCAGGGAGCGGTTTTAGGGAAAAGAAAACTTTCGGAAAAGAAAGTCCAAGGATTTGAGAAAAAAGAAGCGGATTTGACAAAGTCTAAATAGCAGAAAAATGGGGGATCTATATGAGAAAAATGACAAAGACCATGAAAAAATTAGGGATGACTACACTGGCACTATGTTTAAGCGCTTCCCTGGCTGCGTGTTCCAGTGATTCTAGTTCTACAAACTCTAGCGCTGCTAGTGGAAGTAAGGAAGAAACCTATCTCATCAAGGTAGGCTACACGCAAAATGAAAACGATCCCCTAACGAAGGGCCTCTATAAATTAAGTGAAAATGTAAAGCAGCGGACGAATGGGAAATTAGTGGTTGAAGTATATCCGAATTCCCAATTAGGAGATACCCCGGATGTATTGGAGCAGGCCAAAGCAGGGGCCAATGTGGGATTACTGGTCGATGCAGGACGCTTAGCTGACTATGTGCCGGAAATTGGAGTGATTGATGCCCCATATCTGTATGAAACTTATGAAGAAGGGAAAAAGCTGGTGACCTCCGACCTGTTTAATGGCTGGACTCAACAAGTGGCTGACAAAGCAGGGATCAAGGTAGCCTCCTTTAACTGGTACCAAGGGGCACGCCATATGCTAACCAATAAACCGATAGAAAAACCTGAAGATTTACAAGGTTTGAAGATCAGAACGACTGGCTCAAAGGTATGGCAAGCAACCGTAGAAGCTATGGGGGCTAAGCCAACGTCTATGGCGTGGGCGGAGATTTATTCTGGCTTGCAGCAAAAGGTGATCGATGGCGCTGAAGCGCAAAACGCGGGTACGTACGGTTCCAAACTTTATGAAACGGTCGATTATCTGACCAAAACGGGACATTTTCAGTTAATGACGGGACTAGTTGTCGGAAATGATTGGTTTAATAGTTTGCCAGAGGATTATCAAAAGATTTTCCTGGAAGAATCGTTGAATGCAGGAGACTATGCTTCGGAGATGATTATTAGTGATTCCTCCGAATTGGAAGAAAAAATGAAAGCGGAAGGCCTGACGATTAATGAAGTGGATTTAGCCCCTTTCATGCAGGCAACGGACAAGGTCTACGACGATTTTCCTGGATTCAGGGAACTTCAAAAGGAAATTCGTGGGATCATCGGCAAGAATTAATCAAGGAGATGGTGATCAAATGAATAATTTCTTCTCTCGAATAATTCAATTCGAAAAATGGGTCACAGAGTTCCTGCTTGTCGGGATAGTACTGCTCGTATTTTTTGCCGCTGTACTACGCTCACTCGGAATTCCTATTAGCTGGTCAGTTGATATGGCAACGTTGCTTTTTCCATGGTTTGTTTTTCTGGCGGCGAACCAGGCGCTGCGAAACGGTTCTCATATCGGAGTAGATGTGTTGACTAGATATTTCCCTAAGAAATGGCAACGAGGTCTAGAGATGTTTCACTATATGTTAATGGGTGCTTTCCTCATCGTGCTAGCCATCTATGGAATCAAATTGAGCATCGAAAATTGGGACCGCATGATTAATTCACTATCGGTTAGTTATTCCTTTGTTACCCTTAGTTTAGCCATTGGCAGCTTAACCATGTTTGCAACGGTTGTAGGAAAATTGAAAGAGTGTCTATTAAATCATGAGAAAGCTAGTGAATATGTGCAAGATCAATATGTTTCATAGAATATGTCATATATAGTTCATGTACTGAGTGCGATCTATATAAAGGTCGTACTTAGTACTTGATACGAACTTAACGATGATTGGAGAGATATAAGATGGCTTTAGTTGCAATTTCGTTTTCTTTCCTCTTACTGCTTAATATGCCACTTGCCTTTGCCATCGGGATAGCTAGTCTATTGTATTTCGTGACTGAGCCAAGTCTGCCATTGACCATTGTTGTACAAAGAATGGTGACAATTACTCAATCCTATCCTATGTTGGCTATTCCTTTTTTTGTTATTGCCGGTGTGTTGATGAATGCTTCTGGCATTACCAAGCGGTTAGTTTCATTTGCCAACGTATTAACCGGTCATTTGGCAGGTGGACTGGCTCAAGTGAGTATCGTTTTGAGTGCCCTAATGGGGGGCATTTCAGGATCAGCCATTGCGGATGCCTCGATGCAGGCTCGTATTTTGGGCCCTACGATGATCAACAAGGGCTATTCGAAAGGCTATGCATCGAGTGTTATTGCTATTAGCTCTCTTATTACGGCTACTATACCACCTAGCGTGGGACTTATCGTATATGGATTTGTCGGTGAAGTATCGATTGGAAAATTATTTGCTGCCGGTATCATACCCGGTATATTAATGACTTTGTTTCTCATGGTTCCTGCTTATGTGGTGGCGAAAAAACGCGGTTACGGCGTGGAACGTAAAAAATTTGCCACTTTTGATGAATTGAAGAAATGCTTTAAGGAAAGCATTTGGGCTTTACTGTTCCCTGTCTTTCTGATTCTTGGAATAAGATTTGGGATATTTACGCCAACAGAAGCTGGAGCGTTTGCCATTGTGTATGCCTTTATCATTGGTAAATTTGTTTACCGTGAATTAGATGGGAAAAGTTTTAAAGAAGTTCTGCACCATAGTGTCATCGATAATGGCGTTATTCTGTTGATCATCTCGGGAGCTGCCATATTTGGGTATGCATCCGCCTATAATGGACTTCCGAAGACAATGGCGGAGTTTATCGGCGGCATTACAACCAATCCTTATCTATTGCTTTTCATCATATTGGGCTTTTTATTTATCGCAGGTATGGTTATGGAAAGTACGGTTTTAACGCTTTTGTTCACTCCTATTTTTCTGCCGGTCATCCAATCCGCAGGAATCGATCCCGTCCATTTCGGCATTCTCATGATGACCATTGTAACACTCGGATGCATGACGCCACCGGTAGGGGTCGCCATGTTTGCCGTTTGTTCCATCTTGGATTGCCCGACGGATAAATATGTGATTGAAAGCTTGCCGTTTTTTGCAGCCGTATTGGGCTTGGTTGTGGTTTTGGCTCTCTTTCCACAGCTCGTCATGTTTTTACCGAATCTACTGTTTTAATTGCATTTCAATTAAGTAATCAAAAACCTAGGAGTTGGTGAGCGACACATGAGATTAAAAGGAAAAGTTGCATTCATTACAGGTTCAGGCCAGTTCAAAGGAATCGGCCGGGGAATAGCCCAATGTCTGGCCGAGGATGGAGCAGATCTTGTGATTCATTATCGATCGAAAGAGGAAGAAGCCCATGCTGTAGCGGAGGAGCTCCGCTCGATAGGAAACAGGGTGTTGCTTCTTCAAGGGGATTTGTCGGAAGCGGAAGAGATTCAACCGATGTTTGATCAGATCAAAAGAGAATTTGGGAAACTCGATATTATGGTGAACAATGCAGGAACTTGCGTTTGGGAGCCTGTCCTGGAAATTTCCCAAGACGGCTTTAACCAGATTATGAATGTTAACCTCCGCGCTACCTTTTTTTGTTCCCATTATGCGGCCAAAATGATGGTGGATCAGGGGGTGAAAGGGAGAATTATTAATATTTCCTCCCTCAATGCCAAACGCCCATCGCTTACGATGGGAATCTATTCTGCTTCAAAGGCTGGAATGGACCATATGACCCAATCGGCAGCACTCGAACTAGCTCCGTACGGCATTACGGTTAATCAAGTGATGCCAGGATGGGTTGATACGAATATTAACTCATCCAAACCGGAACAGCAAACGGAAGAAGGGAAGAAAGCTTTGATGGAAACCATTCCTTTGGGACAGGCAGCCACCCCTTGGGATGTAGGAAAAGGTGTTGCTTATTTGGCAGGGGAAGAAGGTCAAGCCATTACGGGTGCTTTTATCAAAGTAGATGGCGGTGCTTTCATTAAGTCTCTGTAATAAGGAATAAAATCTAGCGAGGAAAAGAGGAGTGTACCACGATGAAAAATGTATTAATAGCAAACGCCCTCCGATATCCCGCCCTAAGTGCAGAAATTCGGCATGCCTTTGAGCAAAGCGGATACGGAGTGACTTTAAGCAATGCGGTGACAGAAGCAGAGATCAACCAAGTCGTCGCCGATGCGGAAAAGGAACAAGAAGGAATTTATGCGTTAATTTATATTCCTCAAACCGTCTTTAACGCATCGATTCTAGACTGCAAGTCTGCAGAACGGATATTTGATGAGATGCGCCAGGAATTGCAAGGCGGTGCCTTTTGGCTGAAAGCAGTTGGAAATAGCATGGTGAAAAACGGTATCGAAGGGAGAATCGTCATTCTGTCTCATGTTACGTCCAATGTGCCTACACAAAAGTTTTCCTATTGCTCCACCGGCCAAGCAGCACTGAATAATCTAGGCCGTGTCGCTGCAGTTGAACTGGCGGAATATGGCATTCGCACCAATCTTCTAGTAATGGGATGGACGGATACCGAAAATCAAAATCATTTTGTGGGCCAACTCAGGGCACTCCATCAACACGATAAGGCACCACTTCTGCCGACAATAAGCAATGATGAGATTGCAAAGATGTGTTTCACTCTGTGCGACCCGAGAATGTCTGCGGTGAATGGGGCTATGATTACCTTGGATGGTGGTTTTTCGGTCACAAGACATATAAGAAAATTAGAGGCATAACCGAGGAGGAAGGAAATGAAACCAGTATTAGGATTTATCGGGTTAGGAATTATGGGGAAGCCCATGGTCAAAAATTTACTGTCAAGTGAATATTCTGTGCATGTGTATAATCGTAGCCATGGTTCTGTCCTGGAAATGGAACAGGAAGGGGCGATTCCTGCTTCTTCACCTGCCGAGGTTGCGGAGCGGGCGGATATCATTTTTACCATGGTATCGAATACCCCAGATGTTCTAGAGGTAATTCTCGGGGAGCATGGCGTTATTCGTTCCTTGAAGCAGGGAAAAGTGGTCATTGACATGAGTACGATATCAGCCCAGGCTACACGCGAGTTGGCCGAGCAGATCCGCGTAACAGGTTCCTTTATGCTTGATGCTCCTGTTAGTGGAGGAGAGAATGGGGCGATCCAAGGAACGCTATCCATTATGGTTGGAGGGCAAAGGGAAGTTTTTGAAAAATGTCTGCCAATCTTTCAAGTCTTAGGCAAGAACATCGTTCATGTGGGACCGTCTTCATCAGGTCAGGTCGTTAAATCCTGCAACCAGGTCCTAGCTGCAGCGACATTGGCCGCCATGGGAGAAGCGCTGGTGATGGGAACCAAAGCAGGAGTGGATCCAGAAAAAATCGTCCAGGTGTTGAGTGGCGGTGCGGCCAGGTGCTGGGCACTAGAAGTGAGGGCGCCTCATGTTCTGGAAAGAGATTTCAATCCGGGCTTCAAAAGCAAACTGCAGTATAAGGACTTGGGCCTGGCTTTGGAATTGAGCAAGGGCATTGATTCCCCCATGCCGATTACAGGAATCGTCCATGAGTTGTATAAGGGCAGCATGGCCATGGGGTTAGGCGAAGAGGACCACTCTGTCGTCGTTCGCGTTTTGGAACAATTAGCAGGAGTGGAAGTGCAGAAAGGTGAGGCGGTAAAATGCTAACTAAGAGTTGGAAGCAGGAGTTAAAAGAAAGGCCGTTGTTTGGGTGCTTTGTCACCTTCGGCTCCCCTGGCTTGACCGAATTTACCGCACGGATGGGGTTCGATTTTATTCTCATCGATAATGAGCATGGATCGATGAATCAAGAGACCATCGAAAATATGATTCGCGCTTCTCAATGCGCAGGTGTTCCAGCGATCGTACGAGTTCCCCAAAACCGCCCAGAATATATTCAAAAAAGCTTAGATAACGGGGCGAATGGCATTCAAGTTCCGTTGACTTCCAATGCAGAAGAAGTGACGAAAGTGGTTCAGGCCGCCCATTATCCTCCTTATGGGGAGCGGGGGGTAGCTTATCAGACCCGTGCAGCCCACTTTGGATTGTATCCGAATCGTGGGGCGTATCTAACCGATGCCGATGAAGAAAAATTGGTGTGTGTTCATATTGAAACGAGGGAAGCAGTCGAGAAATTGGATGAAATCCTAAACATAGAGGGAGTTGATGTGTTCTTTGTCGGACCGGGAGATTTGTCCGCGGCAATGGGATATGCGAAAAATCCGAATGACCCTGAATTTATCAGTATTGTAGAAGAATGTATCCGCAAGATTACGTGTAAAGGAAAGATAGCGGGGACCTATGTGGGAAATGTCGAACAAGCACAAAAATACGTCGAGTTAGGCTGCCGCTATATCGTTACAATTCTCACTCCTTATATGGCGCAAGGTGCTCAACAATTTTTGCGTTCAGTCAAAAGAGTGTAAAGCGATGAAGATTGTGGATTATCAATCGGGACTTTACCGTGTCCCTCTCACTGAAAATTGGGGATCTTCCAACTACGCGTTCTCATCCCTGGAGTTTGTGATCGTATGGCTAAAGACCGATACCGGCTTAACCGGAACAGGCTGGACTTTTAGCGTTGGGGTGGGGGGAAGTGCCCTGAAGAATCTGATTGACCACTACTTGGTTCAAAAAGTTCTAGGTGAAGATCCTTTCCAATACGAACGACTTTGGAACAAAATGTGGCTGGAAAGCCATGATATCGGTTCAACGGGAGTCACCACGCATGCCATTGCTGCCCTCGATATTGCGATCTGGGATATCTTAGGCCAGTCCTTAAAACAGCCTCTTTACCGCTTATTTGGCGGTTATCGAGAATCACTGTCCGGATACGGAAGCGGGGTGAATCTTCACTTGAACAAGGATGAGCTGTTAGGGCAAATGGAATCCTTTATGTCCCAAGGATATAGATCGATCAAAATGAAAATTGGGAAAGAAGATCCCTATGAAGATCTGGATCGCCTGTTAGCCGTCAGGGAGCTGGTAGGTCGGACCGTCAACATTATGGTGGATGCCAACCAGAAATGGTATCCGGCTGACGCGATTCGAAGAATGGATATTTTAAAGCCTGCCGATTTGTATTGGTTTGAGGAACCGGTATTGAGCGATGATATCAAGGGACATACTTACGTTCGTCAAAAGTGCCAAACGCCAATTGCGATCGGGGAAAGCCTTTATACGAAATATCACTTCGCCCAGTTCATCAATCAAGGAGCCTGTGATTTCGTACAGCCTGACATTTATCGAGTGGGCGGAATCACCGAGTTCATGAAAATCGTAAAATTAGCGGAAGGAAACAACGTTCCGGTTGCCCCTCATTTCGGTATGGAGTTGATCGCTCATCTGGGCTGTGCTTCTCCTAACATCTTATTCTTTGAAGGATTGCGGGGAGCGGGATTATCGGAGATGGGCATTATCGAGAATCCGGTTCAAGTTTTGAATGGCGAGATCAAGCCGAGTTCTCATCCTGGCCATGGCATCCGATTCGACGAAGGTATGCTCAAAAAATATGAGCAGCATGAGCAGGATCTTCGTAACCAAAATATTCGGACAAGAATCGATATTACGTAAGATGAGGAGAAGAATATGATAATTTCATTACAAAATTTAACGCCAGAGAAATTTAAAAAGTATGGTGAAATTATTGCGCCTAACCCTGTGAGAGGGGAACGATTTCAAGTTATCATCGATGAACCATGGGCGGACGGTTGGAGAATCGCTGTTTCACAAGTCAATAGAGACAGCATTACCAAATTAGGGCTCCATCCGAATACACGCGAAACCTTTGAGCCTTTAACTGGCATTAGTGTGATCGTCGTAGCCTCGTGCGAATCACCGGAGGAAATCGAAGCCTTCCTGCTGGATCAGCCGGTTTGCTTATACAAAAATGTATGGCACGCGACTGTCTCCTTATCTGAGATATCGTATTTAAAAATAGTGGAAAATTCCCATGTTGAACAAGAAGTGTATACACTAGAAAGCGCCTTGGATATAAGAATTACGAGTGGAATCTACCAATAGGATAAGGATTAATGGGTGAAGGTAGACTTTACTGGAGTGTACCTTCATCAGTTTAAACACTCCATAGACTCTCTTTTTAGATGAAGGAAGTGTTTGGAGTATTTAAACTCCGAATATGTTAACAGGCATCACCCATAACTCCTATGGGGAGGAAGAAATTCCTCCTCTTTTTTAAATGAGAAAAGTAAATGACTAATAATTATGTACCTAAGGGGATATGCGCATATGAAAATTACCGATATTACCGTTATCAAACTATTATATCCAGTGGAGCCTCCCATGGCCGACGCCATTCACTTCGCGTCAGCGAGAAGCTTACTGCTTGTTCAAGTGCACACTGATACAGGATTGGTGGGAATCGGAGAAGCAGCAATTCCAGGTGGTCCTCTGGAAGTGGCCGAGTCCGTTATCCTCCACGAGCTTCGTCCTCGATTGATTGGAGAGGATCCCTTTAAAGTGGAATATTTGTGGAGGAAGATGGCCATTCCGTCTCACCAGCATGGCCGGGGCGGCGTACTTTACATGGCTATGGGAGGCATTGATGTGGCTTTGTACGATATTATCGGACAAGCGACCAAGACCCCACTTTATAAACTGCTGGGGGGATATCGGGATGAAGTGCTGGCTTACGCAAGTGCCGGTTTTTACCGTGAGAACAAAAGTGCCCAGGATCTGGCGGAAGAGTGTGGTAATTATGTGGAAGAAGGCTTTACACACATAAAGATCAAAGTGGGACGCAGCAAAGAATCGATGTGGAGCCCTCTGCATGATATGCCGAGTTCTGATTATGCTACAGTATCGTTGGAGGAGGATATCGAACGTGTTCGCCTTGTCCGAGAAGCCATTGGTCGTAAAACTAAACTTTCCATTGATGCCAATAATGCTTGGACGCCATCCATGGCCATTCAGATGGGGAAGGAATTGCAGAAATACAATCTTGCATGGATAGAAGAACCAGTGGACACTGATGATATTGAAGGAAGTGCTCATGTTGCCCGGGTCCTCGACGTTCCCATTTGCGGATATGAAACATGCACCTCTCTTCCGCAGTATCGCGAACTCATTGTTCGAAGAGCGGTGGATATCATCTCGCCCTCTATCATTTGGTGTGGAGGAATTACGGAAACGCGGAAAATTGCCGCATTAGCCCAAGCCTATCATTTGCCGGTGGCTTCCCATGGTTTCGGTTCAGGGCCTACGGTCATTGCAAACCTGCATTTTATGGCTGCCATCCCCAATGGAGGATTATTAGAGTTTGACAGAAATCAAAATGACCTGAGAACATACTTATTTAATGAAGAAATTGAAATTGATCAACGGGGATATGTGAAAGTTCCTGAACGTCCGGGATTGGGGGTCACATTAAACACGAAAATTATTGATAAGTATCGAGTGGAGTGAGAAAAAAATTTCTTATTCTTATTTTCTAAAATTTCCACAACTCAGGAAACATTTGCTGGAGCGGGAATTGAAATTAGGGAGTTTTATTTTTGGAAAATTATCAAATTTGCAGATTTCAACCAATTTATGGCCGAAGGATATCAGAAAATCCCGGAGGCAGAAATGACTGGAATTTGACCTGTTTCCATTATATTTTGGTGGTCTACACGAGGGATTTGGCATCAACGGAATTATAGGGCTTGATATCTTGTTAAGAGGAAAATTTGTCATTGATTTAGAAGAAATGAGGGTGCATCCTAAATAGGTTACCCTCATTTCTCATATTTCAAACATATTATGAATAGAGAGAGGACTTAAATATTATTATATAGTCATCCAATTGATAATATCGCTTGGCTAACATATTCTAATCTATTTATGGAGGAAAGGAATCAAAGGTGAGTGATATTTTTCTTATCCATTCTTCTTCTTTTTAATTACGCAAAATACGTGTTTGGCGAAATTAATATATATTGATGAGGGAACTAGTGTTTGGTATAATGAAAACATGGTGGAAATATATCTCATGAGGTGTTGGATATGGATTTCAATTCATTAAAACATCAGATGAAGTCAGAACTGGATCATTTTATTGAAGAACGTCAATTTAATGATCGATCAAAATTCGAGATTATGTATTGTTCACATTGCGGAAATCAAGTTAATAACCAACTTAATGTTCATTGGTACACGATTATGAATCCAGACTTAGATAGTTATTTACAAAAGTTTTGTTCTCAGGAATGCTCTATGAAAAAATATATTTTGGACCGCACAAACCATAAATTATTTGATTAGGACAAGCTCTGATTTTATAAAGAAATGATTCATTCATGTTCTAATTCGCACCTAGTTTACATAAATAATATTATGTTAACTAATTACGTCAAAACCGCATTTTGTGTAATTTAAACCGGAGG
>NZ_JBEGDL010000029.1:0-70438 GCF_040813775.1 Ammoniphilus soli | reverse complement strand
CTTGTATGCCAAAAAGGCTTCCTTGTCGTATAATAGACACAGGGAGTCACCATCCAATCTCTTGAGTTTTGGTCGCACTTAACTTATTCGAGATTTGGGGAGGTACTCCTTTTTCTATGCTTGAAAACCCTTGAGCCACATAGGCTCAGATTTATGAAATTGATTCATATAGCTAAAATAAAAGTCTTTGCTAATTCAAATAAGCAAAAAAGACAGTTTCCAAGTCCCCCCATCTGTATGTCCGTTTCTGGACATTCTTAAATCGAATCCGCCTCAAAAGAATCTATGCAAAAACATAACCCCTACCCGTGAAGGCAGTAGAACCGACTCTAGATTCCAAAAAAATCCGAGCATAGGATAGGAAGATAAAAGTAGGTTTTTTTTTTCTATGAGAAGATAATTAAAGTGTAGTGTTCACCGTATTCAAACTGTAAAAATTGAGGTATTATTCCACATCACAGAATGTCCCTTCTGTGATGTGAATTGCGGTAGAATAGGATAACACATATTTATGGAAAGACGATAAGTCAAACAAAACACGTCACGGAAGGTAATTACGGCTTATGATCCGGAAGAGGACCGTCTTTCCGTTTGGAAAGACCGGTTTGTGGAATCGGAGATCCGGGGGGACCGGTCTCCGGATACCGAGAAAAAAATCATCCTGCAGCTGCAGCGCTTCATCGATTTTTTTCAGGATCGGTATGGTCATGAACGGGTAAGTGCCGTGGTAAAACGGGACGTCAAAGCCTGGCTGGACTTTTTGTATGACGAGGAAACCGGTCTGGGATTGGCAGCGGCCACGGTGAACAATCACAAAGCGCATTTGTCGCTCTTTATGGGCTGGCTCCATCAGCAGGTACCACATTTGCTGCCGGAAGACCCCACCAAGGGCAAAGGACTCAAGGATATTTTGCTTCCGGCACCGGAGCCGCGTGCCCTAACGGAGGAGCAGGTTCGATCCCTCAAAAACATTTGCGACCGGCTCGAACGGTTCCATCAACTGAAGGGACGTCGCTGGAAAGGACAGATTCCCCCATTGAAAAAACAGGCGCGGCCAAAACGGGATCGGGCCATTGTGTTCCTCTTACTCTCTACCGGTATCCGTCGGGAAATGCTGGTCAACCTGAACGTAGACCAACTGCAGCCCAATGATCCAGAAAAGTTGCGAGTCGCTCGCCGTGCCAGGCTGGTACGTGTTCGGGGGAAGGGGAGAACGGAGGCGGTCAAATACTTGAATGAAGACGCTCGACTGGCATTGGCCGACTATTTGGAATTGGAGCGCCCTCAAGATGTGGATCCTGATTCTCAAGCGTTATTTCTGACAGCCCTGGGGGTTCCGGATCGTAAGTCGGGTGGTCGATTGCACGTCCGGTCGATTAACCGGATCCTGGAACAGATCGGCGAATGGCATGATGCCGAGCAGCTCCAGCCGGACCGGCAGATTTCGCCGTTACGGCCTCATGATTTACGTCATACCTATGCGTTTCTTTTGTCTCAGGCCACCCAGGGGGATCGAACGATCTTGCAGCGTGAATTGATCCACCGTAATGAGCGTTATCTGGAAACCTATACGAATCCGCCATCGGAAGTAGCGGCGAAGATAGTGGAGGAACTTTAAAGAGAGGAAAAAATTAGTCCTCTTTAGAAGAAGGTTTATTTAAAAGAAGGAAGCGGGGTGAGAGAAATGGTTGTCCGCCGGCGTGGATATTTCCACGGTCGCCGAACTGGCCGGACACGCAGACGTCAATATGACTAGGCGTTACTAGTAAGCCGAGTTACCTAAAACTCGAAGAGATAAGTCTTTTGTATAAGGATTTTCTATTTTTTATAGATAGCAAAAGTCATGCCGATATTTCTAGTGAAAACTCGATACTTACTAACGGGATTCGATAGCGGGACAAACTGGCGACCATAAGGTTGCCAGTTTTTTTTGTTGCAATAATTGTTTTTTCTTCCGTAAAGGTAGGGTTCCATTAAAGGGTGTTTGTAAATCGATAACCACACCTTTATAAACAAAAAAATCAAGTGCTTTTTATGGCAAACCTTTTCTGAAAAATTCAACAAGTTGAATGATTTTAAATTAATTGGTTAAAATAAATAACGTACTTAACAAACATCTAAAACAGGGTAGGTGAAGAGATTGAAAGTTCATACTCGAATAGTAATTGAGGTAGTACCAGAGGTAAAGACAATGGTAAACAAAATAAAGCAAAACACTGGAAAATCCATTAAAGAAATTGTAGAAACATTAATTAGTCAAGAATATCAGCGAATTAATATGAAGTAGGAGATATTGGGCACAGATAAAAAGGAGGGTTTATAAGAACTTAGATAACATACTTGAAATCTTCTGAATTTATATCAGTATAAAAGTTGCCTGAAATTTAGGAATATCAATCGATAGATAGAATCATAAGCTGTAAACACCATTTTCATATTTTCTCTCGTGCACGAATGGAAAGAAGGGTCTAGCATGTTTTCTCGTAATAGGCGTATTAGAAAAAATAAAAAAATAGACAAACAACAGCAAATTGAAAATCGGCAAATTCCTCTTTCTTCAGATCTGAACCAGAATGTTCAAGGTATTCGTTCGATCTATGAAAATTGTTCAGATGTAGTGTTCCGATCATTTTTCATCGGCGGTATAAGAAAGGCTTTCCTTATTTATATTGAAGGGCTATGCAACACGGAGGAAATGGATGCAAGCGTGCTAACTCCTTTGATGGACGAAAGTGCTGGGAATCATGCCTTTCATGAGTTGCTGGAGAAGAAAATAACGGTTACCAAGGTGGAGGAAGTCAATACCGTTTCCGATTGCATTAAGTATCTTTCTATGGGAAGTCCAGTTTTATTGGTAGAGAATGAAAGCGAAGGCTTCGCATTCGGGCTCGCTAAATGGGAAAAACGATCTGTGGAAGAGCCATCTGCCGAATCAGTCATCCGCGGACCCCGTGAGGGGTTTACGGAATCTTTAGGTGTGAATACATCACTCTTGAGGAGAAGGATCCGAAGCCCCCAATTAAAAATAAAACCGATGAGAATCGGCCGGTATACTCAAACGGAGATTATCTTAGCTTTTATGGACGGAATAGCGGATCCAACACTGATTGAAGAAATAACCAAACGTATGAAGCGCATTGATATCGACGGGATTTTGGAGAGTGGTTATATCGAGGAAATGATCGAAGATAATCCCTATTCCCCTTTTCCCCAGATTTTGAATACTGAACGCCCCGATGTGGCTGTTTCCAGCTTGTTGGAAGGAAAAGTAGTCATTTTGGTGGACGGGACTCCCTTTGCTTTGGTCGCTCCCACTACGCTTTATTCGTTGCTTCAATCGAGTGAAGATTATTATCAGCGGTTCATAATAAGCACGGCGATCCGCTGGCTGCGCTTTGTCTTTGTTGTGATTTCTTTACTTCTCCCTTCGCTCTATGTAGCCGTATTGACTTTTCATCATGAGATGATACCCACTACCCTCTTTTTGAGTATGGCTTCTTCCCGGGAGCAAGTTCCTTTTCCGGCGTTGATCGAGGCCCTTATCATGGAGATTACGTTTGAAGCGCTGCGAGAAGCAGGGATCCGGCTCCCCAAACAGGTGGGTTCCGCCGTAAGCATTGTCGGGGCGCTTGTCATTGGTCAATCGGCGGTTCAAGCGGGGATCGTTTCCGCCCCGATGGTGATGGTAGTGGCCATTACGGGAATCGCATCCTTCACTATCCCTCGCTATACCGCGGGAGTTGCCCTGCGGATGCTGCGCTTTCCTATGATTTTCCTGGCGGGATCGTTGGGATTGATGGGGGTTATGCTGGGGATCATTTTTATCCTGATCCACTTATGCACCATACGATCATTTGGCGTTCCTTATTTGACTCCCATGGCCCCGATGAAATTCCGGGATATAAAAGACGTTTTAATAAGGGCCCCCTTGTGGAAGTTGAATACCCGCCCGCATTTAACAGGTCAATATAATAAGTACCGCCAGGCACCAAATCAAAAGCCGGATCTGGGAAAAGGGGGCGAATAAATCAGGGGGAAAAGAGGTGTAAAAACGTGTGATGAAAAAATGGCTATTGGTTTTCCTCGCTTTTTTGCAACCTATGATGCTTGCCGGTTGTTGGGATCGCGTGGAAATCAATGATGTAGCGTTAGTAACTGGACTCGGGATTGACCAAAAAAATGAAAAGACGATTGAACTTACCGCAGAGATGCATATTCCCAAAGCAATGGGAGGATCTGGCGGTGGAAACGGTAGTGGCGGGGGCGGACCTCAAACCTTTATAAGAAGTGGTGAAGGAAATACGATAGCCGATGCTATTTCGAACTTACAGGAAAAACTCCCCCGTGAGGTTTTCTGGGGGCAGACAAAAGTCATTGTGATTGGAGAGAAGTTAGCAAAAGAAGGCATCCGCGGGCCGCTTGATTTCCTGATGCGCCATCCCCAGCCTCGATTACGAGCACATCTGTTTGTCGCGAAGGGAAACGCCAAGGATGTGCTAGCCTTACATCCTCCTTTGGAACGGAGCCCATCCGAAGTCTTACGGGAAATGGCGGAGTCGGAAGTATTGATGGACGTCACTTTAAAGGACTTGATGCAGATGGTAAGCGGAGATGCACAAGCGGCAGCTCTTCCAATGGTCAGAATTCTTCCTCCAGAGGAAGGAACGGACCCGCTGCAGACCATTGCCTATATCAACCAGACCGCCATTTTTAAGAAAGATAAAATGGTCGGACAGATCAGCGATACGCTGACTCGTGGGGTGCTGTGGTTTAGAGATGAAATTAAGCAAGCGAATGTCAGCCTCAAGCCGAAAGAGGGAAAGGGATATGTGTCCACTACTCTGCTTCGTGCAAACCGTGAGCTGATCCCCAAGATCGAAGACGGAAAATGGAAGATGACCATAAAAGGCGTTACGGAAGATGACGTGATCGTGAATGAAAGCAATTTAGACTTAATGAACCCGGAATTTATTCAAATACTTCAAAAGGATTTAGAAAATGACATAAAACACCGTCTAAACTTAACGATCGAAAAAGTGCAGAAAGAGATGAAGGTGGACATTTTCGGCTTCGCTGAAGCATTCCATCGAAAATATCCAAAGGAATGGAAAAAGGCTAAAAAGGATTGGGATGAGATCTTTCCTTCGGTGGAGGTGACCTATGATATCAAGGCCTACATCCGCAGACCAGGCTTGTCAACGACCCCGCAAGGGTTACCGGAAGATGAGGTGAAGAAAGAGTGAAATGGGGGGCTGTATTCGGGATTACGGTCTTTGTCGCTTGTATGGTTCTGTATGAATGGCCACAAATGAACCCAAAGCAGAAAAAGGAAAGGGCGGCTTTTATAGGATTAACGGCAATGGGGTGGATGCTCGGGGTACTCTTGGTGTTCTTCCCTGATTTACCCGGTCCTACCCAGCTGTTTGACACGATATTTAAGCCGTTTGGGAAGATGCTTGATAAATGAAAGGATGCATATAGGGGAGGGGGATATAAATGATAGAGAAAGGTAGAATTTCTGCTTTGCAGATGTCGCTTTTGGTATATGCAAACATCATAGCCACAGCCATTTTGATCGTGCCGGGCATTACTTTTGGATATGCTAAACAGGACATGTGGCTTTCTCCTATTTTCGGTTCCCTCTCTGGCTTTTTTGTAGTATTTATTGCTTATCGATTGAACAAGCTTTATCCCACCGAGACGGTGATTCAATACAGTCAGCATATTCTTGGTCGAATTCCCGGAAAAGTGGTTGGTTTGGTCTATTTATTTTATATCCTCTATGGGGCTGGGTCAGGTTTAAGGCAGTATGGAGACTTCGTCGTAGGGACGTTTCTCAACGAAACTCCTATTATGATGGTGATGGGATGCTTGGCTCTGGCCAGCGCTTTCACCGTACGTGCTGGCCTGGAAGTGCTGGCTCGACTTTCGGACATGTTTGTCCCGATTCTCTTTATTCTCTGGTTAATTATTGTCCTTTTGCTCCTTCCTGAAT
Organism: Ammoniphilus soli; assembly: GCF_040813775.1. Classification (NCBI taxonomy): domain Bacteria; kingdom Bacillati; phylum Bacillota; class Bacilli; order Caryophanales; family Paenibacillaceae; genus Ammoniphilus; species Ammoniphilus soli. The sequence continues at coordinate 64,443 of NZ_JBEGDL010000029.1, read as the reverse complement.
TGGAAGTGAAAAATATGTTTCCCATCATGGAGGACGGGATCATGCCTTCGCTCAGAGGATCTGTTCCCCCATTCACATGGAATACAATATTCTTTCTTATTTTCTCCTTGCTTCCCTTTCTAGTCAACCGGGAACAGGGGATGAAATGGGGAGTGTTTTCCGTACTGGCTGTGATGGTGACCCTTGTCATTACCAATTTGGCCACTCTTTTTCTATTCGGTGGAATTACGGGCAGCTTCACCTATCCGGTTATGAGCGCTTCTCGGTACATAAGTTACGCAGATTTTTTTGAAAATCTGGAGGCCGTTGTCATGGCGATTTGGATTGGTGGATCGTTTGTCAAACTGGGATTATACCACTATGTGCTTGTCCTGAATACCGCCCAATGGCTGAATCTCTCTGATTATAAGCCGCTCGCCTTACCCTTTGGCTTGTTATTAACCTTATTTGGGATCTGGGTATCCCCCAATTTGTCGGAAATAGCCCATCACTTCAGAGTGACTAGCCCATTTGAAAATCTTACGATCTATATTATCATACCGGCTATCTTGCTGTTGATCGCTTTACTCCGGAAAAGAAATCGACAGAAGACCGGAAAATAGGAGTAGTTTTTTAGCCGGTATTTCTTAGAGTAAAAATTACCGGCTAAATTTCATATAAGAAATAGGTTAGCGTATGTTTTCCGCGTTTTGTTGGTACTACCCCTAGTCACGCATGAGCTTTTGAAATGCAATATTACTATTCCTTAAGCCATAATCAAGAGGACGCTGTTTCAAAAGTTCAAATAGCACGCTAGTAGATGGACAAGGGGGATAATATGTGCATATATGGAAGGGGGGTCCTTTGTAAGTCAAGTAGAAAATGATATGAAAGCCTCCATCTATTGTGAGATGGAGGCTATTTGTTCCTTTTAATTGACAGGATTCTTTATTAAGATATCTTTTATCTGGTTAACAGAATTAGCAATAAAAGTAGGATTATAATGTTTCAATTCTTCTAAAGAGCCATATCCGTAAGTCACTCCAATAGAATCGATACCCGTATTATTTGCCCCTATAATATCATACTTTCGGTCACCGATCATTATAAAGCCATCCCGTTTATGTTCCTTTAACTTATCAAAAATAAACTGAATTATTTCTGTTTTTGATGTTCTGGTTCCATCAAGATGACTACCTACAATAAGATCAAAATATTTATCAATGCTAAAGTATTCCAAAATTTGTTCAGCAAAAACTGTTGGCTTAGAAGTAGCCACAACCAAAATTTTCTGATGCTCTTTGAGCTCTTTCAAAAGCTCAGGTATCCCTGGAAATAATTTATTTTCAAACATTCCCTTATCCTTAAATCTTTCTCTATAATAACTGGTTGCTCTTTCTGTCTTTTCCCTATCTAAACCATAATATTTAGCAAATGAAACTTGAATTGCTGGTCCAAGAAAACATTGTAACATATTCAAGTCAGGTGCAGCCATGTTCATTTTCTGTAATGCATATTGAATTGATTTTGTAATGCCTTCTTTGGAATCTGAAAGCGTACCGTCTAAATCAAACAATATTATTTTGTATTTATTCATAAATTTACCTCCTTCTTTAGTTATTTGTACACACTGTTCAGTCTAAAGTAGCAAGTACTATGCCAAATCACCCTAGTTTAGACTAAGTAATTGTATCTGATCGGGGTGAGGGCTTTTTTAATTGTTTTTAACAAATTTCAATTTTTTAACTGTTTAATATATTAACGCTACAAAAAGGTCATGTCATTTTTTTGAACGCCTGCCTATAAAAAAACGAGTAAACAAAAGATTTTCTGTTGGCATGTATATTGCAATTACATGATTGTATATTTCATGCGAGGAGGAGAGATGACAGCAGGATATTTTTCAGAAAATGAAAGTGCTTACTCCGTGAGTCGGGGGATGAGAATGGAGTAATTGTAAATTTTCTTATCTCTAAAATTATGATGTACGAGGGTAATTAGTAAAGGAGATGTATCTCATGCAAAAAGCTTTGTCAGGCGTAAGAGTGCTGGGAGCAACAAGAATGTTAGCTGGGCCCTATGCCGAGCAGCTGCTAGCGGATATGGGCGCAGAAGTTCTACACATCGAACTTCCGGGAATTGGTGATGATTCTCGTCATTTTGCCCCCTTAATTAATGGGGAAGGATCTTGTTTCATTGCTTCGAACCGAAATAAAAAAAGCATTACCTTGGATCTTCGGAAACCTGAAGGGCAAGAGGTATTTAAGGATCTTGTCAAAATCTCCGACATTGTTATTGAAAACAACCGCCCAGGGACAATGAATAAATGGAACATAAGCTACAGTCATTTAAAGGAGATCAATCCAGCGATCATTATGACCTCGGTATCAGGGTTTGGCCAGACCGGCCCTTATGCCAATAGACCTGGCTTGGACATTATTGCCCAGGCAGTAGGAGGACTGATGAGTATGACGGGTGAACAGGGAGGTCCTCCGTTGCGTACAGGTAACGCACTTGGTGACTTTTTGGGTGGGCTTTTTGCCGCCTATGGAACCCTAACGGCGTTGTATTACCGAGAACAGACTGGCTTGGGTCAGCATGTGGATGCTGCATTGTTGGATGGAGTAATTGCCGTGCTGGAAAATGTCATTCCGAATTACACCGCTTTAGGAAAGATAACGACAAGAATGGGAAGCCGCCTTCCAGGCATTGCTCCCTACAACAGTTATATGGCGAAGGATGGGTACGTAGTAATTGGCGTATCATCCAATGTTCTCTGGGAGAGATTTGTTACGGTTTTGGGGCGTCCGGAATTGAAAGATGATCCAAGGTTTGCCTCGCCATCATTAAGAGTTACGAATGTGGAAGAAGTAGATGCCTTAACTCAGGCATGGGTAGGTGAACAGACGGTAGCTGACGTTGTGCAGCTGCTGAATGAGGCTGGGGTTACTTGTGCACAAGTTAATAGTGTAGACAAGCTCATTGAGGATCCGCAGGTGATAGCGAGGGAAATGGTTGTTGATATGGAACATCCGATAGCAGGAAGTTTCAAGGTTTCCGGAATAACCCCTAAGCTATCGTTAACCCCTGGAGTGATTGAGACGCCTCCGCCAACCTTAGGCCAGCACAACCAGGAGATTTATCAAGGACTCTTAAAGTACTCAAATGAAAAAATAAGAATGTTGACCGAAAAAGAAGTAATTTAAAAAACAATTAAATCATTTAGAGGAGTGAATGTAAATGAAAGCAGTAGTAAAAACTCGTCCGGAACCAGGATTTGTTGAAGTATTGGATGTGCCAATCCCCGAAATAAAGCCGGACGAGGTACTGATCAAGATTCATTCAACAGGTTTGTGCGGAACGGATATTCTACTATCCGATTGGGAGTATAAAGGGCGAAGCCCGGTTAACCCTCCTATCATTCTGGGTCACGAAGGAGCTGGAGAAATAGTAGAGTTGGGCAGTGCTGTAAAGCATTTGAGAGTTGGAGACCGTGTGGGCTTGGAGGCCTTGCTAGGATGCGGAAGCTGTCATTATTGCCGCAGGGGATACGTGAATCTATGCCCCAAGTGGAGGCATTTGGGTATTGATTTTAATGGTACGTTTGCCGAATATATCGCTTTTCCTGCAGAGGGAACTCACTTAATACCAGATAGTATTTCCTATGATCAAGCCGCCTATCTGGAGCCGATATCGATTGTTGTCCATGCCATGGAGACCAATCCGATAACTGTGGGAGATACGGTTGCTATAGTTGGTCCAGGTCCGCTCGGCCTGTTCACGCTTCAGGCAGCAAAGGCGGCGGGAGCGGGAAAGGTCATTGTAGTCGGTACATCTTCTGATGAGTACCGTTTGCAAATTGCTAGAGACTTAGGTGCCGATTACGTGCTTGACAGCGGCGATACGAATGCCTATGAAGAGGTGAAGGAATTGACGGGAGGAATTGGAGCGGATGTTGTGTTTGAAGCCGGCGGAAGACCTGCATCAACGGAGCAGTCGATTTTGATGGCGAGCGGTGCGGGTAAGGTATTACTGATGGGATTTGCCAAAGAAGCCCACATCAACCCACTGGTATCGATTGTTCGTCAGAATTTAATGATTAAAGGCGTAGTAGGCAGCCTGCCGCGTCATTATGAGACGGCGACGAGATGGCTGGAAACCGATACGGTACGGGTTGAGCCCATCGTTACTCATACATTTGGTTTTGAGGAAGCGAACAAAGGGATTGAACTTGCGAAGAAAAAGCAAGCCGGGAAGGTTATGTTCCGCGCGTAATGAATAAGGGAAGGCACTTGAAGGTTTGGAGGGTATAACTATGATGGTTCTTGATAAAATCTTTGAGGAAGAAATGTTGCAGGTTGTCAAAAAAATCACGAAAGAAAAAATTACGCCAAGAGCTGCTGAAGTGGACCGTACAGATGAATTTCCGCATGATTTAATTAAAATTTTAGGGGATAACGGACTCCTGGCGATGTCCTTGCCAGAAGAATATGGCGGTATTAATGCAAGCTACTCACTGCTTGGGATGGTGATCGAAGAGTTATGTAAAGGCTTGGCGATGATGGGCACAACGATGTTATCTACCCACGCGGTGATCCGAATGGTGTCTTTAATGGCACGACCGGATCAGTTGGAAAAATTCTATGCGAATTTAAGCAGCGGTCATAAGCTTTGTGCGTTCTGCCTAACAGAACCGCAGGCCGGATCGGATGCGCGAGCGATAAGTGCCACCGCGAAGAAGGCTCCGCAAGGGGGGTATATTCTAAATGGAACAAAGATTTTTGTCACCTTGGCTAAAGTTGCGGAATATTACCTCGTGTTTGCAAAGACAAATCCGGAGGAAATTTCAGCCTTTTTGGTTCATAAGGATAGCCCTGGGCTTCTCTTTGGAAAAACGGAAGAAAAAATGGGGTTGCACGGAAGTTCTACAGGAGATGTTATTATGGAGGATTGCTGGGTAGATGACGACGCGCTAATTGGCAAGGAGGGCGAAGGATGGAAAATGCTCTCGGAAATCGGAACCAGCATGCTGCGTTCGTGGGGGGCAGCTTGTATGGCGCTTGGAGTTGGGCAAGCTGCATTAGATTACGCTATCGAATATGCGAAAGAACGCAAGCAATTTAATAGACGAATTGGTGACTTTCAAGCGATTCGCTTCATGCTGTCCGATTGTGCTATGCAATTGGAAGCGGCACGTTGCCTTGTTCGAGAAACCAATCGACGTGTGGACCAGGAAGCGCCAAACATCTCCAAGGAGACCCTAGCCATGGTTTCCATGTCAAAATGCTATGCGACCGATGTAGCTATGAAAGTAACAACAGATGCTGTGCAAATATTTGGGGGTTATGGATATATAAGGGAATATACTGTAGAAAGGTTAATGAGGGATGCGAAGATATTCCAAATTGTCGATGGTACGAACCAGGTACAGCGCATGATTATAGGAAGCATACTTATGAAAGGTTAATAGGAAAAATTCAAAAACAACCATTATAAAATATGAAAAGGGAAAGTTTTCAGTTGAAAGCTTTCTCTTTTTCCACGAGAGGAGAAATGGAATTACGTGAAATATGAATCTGCGAAAATTATCATCATATCTGGGGCAAACGGTGGGATAGGGTTAGAAATAGCTAAAGCTTTCCTGCGAGAAAATTCTATTGTCATTCTTCCCGTTCATATAAAGGCTGGAAATATCCAAAAGTTATTGGACATCTATGGTGAAAATCGAGTTCATGTGATGCAGTTGGATCAAAGGGATCTGACCTCAATAGATAGTTTTATTGAAACAGTTGACAATCAATTTGGGCGTGTCAATGTGTTAGTGAACAATGCAGGTATTGTTCGCTTAACTTCTCTAGCGGACATGAGCGAGAATGTATGGAATGATACGCTGGAAACGAATGTAAAGGGTCCTTTTTTGCTCTCGCAAAAAGTTCTTCCACTAATGAAAAAAGCAGGGGGTGGGAGCATTGTCAACATTTCCTCGATATCCGGACATGAACCAACTCCAGGGCTGGGAGCCTACAGTACGAGTAAAGCGGGAATGATAATGCTGACAAGACAAATGGCAATTGAATGGGCTCCATATAATATACGAGTTAATGCTGTTAGCCCTGGACTCATTAGGACTCCTCTTACGGAAGACTTATATAAAAATGAACAAATTCATCAGCGGAGAAGGGAATTGATTCCTTTAAAACAGATCGGTACAGGAGAACAAATTGCCGATATCGTGTGTTTTTTATGTTCTTCAAAAAGTTCCTATATAACGGGTCAATCTATCGTAGCTGATGGAGGGCTAATGGGATCGGTACAAGCGCACATTCCCCGATAGTGAAATAAAGAAGATGAATAAAATGGATTACAAAATGATTATGACATCTGGTTACCCTGAGTTAACCTGCATGATACAAAAAATAGCATCAGAGCTAGGGTTTTCCGTCAGGATTGTAGAAGGAATTTTGTTTGAAGCTGCACAAGAAGTGTTGGAGCTTATTTCGGAAGGCGATTATGAAGTTATTATCAGCCGGGCAGGTACCGCTAAAATTCTTTCAGATATGACTGATTTACCGGTTGTTTATAGTGATTCAAGTGATTTTGATATCTTACATGCATTCATTCGTGCAAAAAAACTAGGAGATAGCATATGTTTTTTAACCTATCAAGAAGAGGGGTTTCCTTTTAACTTTGATAAAATAGAAGATATTATCGGTTTTGGGGTGAAGATCCTCCCATATAGAACATGGGATGAATTAGTTAAACAGATAAAAAGTGCAAAAGAGTTAGGTATGGATGTAGTGGTTGGAGGTGGTATTCGCGCCTCAGAAATTATAAAAAATTATGGAATGCATTGCATGCATATTACAGCAAGTGAAAGAACAATCAAGCGTTCACTAATTCGGGCACACCAAATAGCCCAAAACCGTATCTCTATCAAAGAAAAAGTAGAACAGTTAAACGCAGTTATCAATGTTTCTGAAGAAGGAATAATATTTCTGAATAAAGACCGTGAAATAAAGGCATGCAACCCGGCTGCTGAAAGAATTTTTGGAATAGAGGAAAAATCAGTGCTAAACAGAAGAAAGGAGATAAGCAGTCCTATTCTTCTAGAGATCTTGAATCGAGATGAAGTATCTGTTGGAAATGGAAGTTTTACTGTAGAGAACATAATAGTGACCTATGAGCCTGTTCTTGTTGGAAAGGAACGGGTAGGAACAGTAATTACTTGTCAAGAATTCAGTAAAATACAGCAGCTGGAAGATCAAGTTCGTCGCGAGCTTTATTCTAGAGGACTTTTTGCCCGCTATTCCCTAGAGGATATTTATCACTCCAGCAACAAGATGAAACAAGTAATTGAAACTGCTAGAGAATATGCTAGGACAGATTCAACCGTACTTATTATGGGGGAAAGTGGTACAGGTAAAGAATTAATAGCTCAAGGTATCCACAATGCAAGCAATAGAAAGGAAGGTCCTTTTGTTGCCGTAAACTGTGCCGCTTTTCCAGAATCATTACTCGAAAGTGAATTGTTCGGTTATGCTGAAGGTGCGTTTACTGGAGCGAAAAAAGGGGGGCGCCAAGGAGTTTTTGAGCTGGCCCACGGGGGAACGATATTTCTTGATGAAATTGGAGAAATTACCCCGAATATTCAGGCACGTCTATTGAGGGTGCTGCAGGAAAAGGAAGTCATGCGAGTCGGTGGGGACAGGGTTATTCCAATAGATATACGTGTAGTTGTAGCAACGAATCGGCAACTGTGGGAAATGGTGAAGGAAGGGAAATTTCGCTCTGATCTGTATTTTAGGCTCAGCGTTTTGCTTCTAGAGGTCCCTTCTTTATGTCAGCGTCGAGAAGATATTCCCGGTCTTGTTGAGCATTTATTCAAACGCTTAAAATCACCTATGATGTGGAATGATCTGCCTAAGCTGTTTCGTGATTTTCTGTTATCTTATGAATGGCCGGGTAACGTAAGGCAGTTGGAAAATACGATTGAGAGATATCATTTGCGGGTAAAAAAACCGGATCAAGTTTATCCTTTTGTTCAAGGGGTATTAAGAGAAACAAATGGTGACTCGAAGGATATTTCCGCTCCTCATGAAGGATTACTTATTAAAGATGGAACCATGGAAGAAATGGAAAAGCAAATTATCCGCCACATGCTTGAACGGTATAATCATAATAAGACACTTGTAGCTGAAAAGCTGGGCATTAGTCGGGCGACACTTTGGAAAAAAGCAAATGATTAGTTGTTGGAGATCCACAGGAAGGCAAGGTGGATCTCATTTTCTTTAAGAACGTGTTCTGCAGATAAATAATATATTGAAAGTTCTAAAAAATAAACATTGTTCAATTTTTTGAATAATATTTGTACAGTATCATTCTCTGATTATTGATATTACTGCGTTTGTTAGTTGGCATCCTTTTTGCTTAATTAAAAGGTATAGGAGGTGAAGCGAAGGCAGGCTGAAGAAGAAGCTAAATTCAAAATGAAATCGCTTTTATAAATACTTGCTTGATTATTCGGAGGTGCCGTAATGAAGAAAATGAGAATCGCCGTATTTGGATTAAATCATGGGTACAAGTTTGCCAGTGATGCATTGAAAATTCCGGGAGTTGAGCTTGTGGCTGTAGCAGGCGATAACGAGCTATCGGAAAAGAGAGCTCGCGAGCTCAATGTTCCCTTGTATAAAAATTACAAGGATCTTATCGGAGAATGCGATTTAGATGGTGCGATTATAACCCTGCCTAATCAGCTGCATAAAGAGGCAGTAGAAGCGTGTGCGAATAAAGGACTGCATGTCTTGGTTGAAAAACCAATAGCTTCAACGATCGAAGAAGGAGAGGAAATCATTCAAATTTGTGCCAAAAATCAAGTTAGATTGATGGTTGGGCATCATCGTCGTTTTTCCAGTAAGGTTGCAAAATTAAAAGAAATCATTTCATCGGGCATGTTAGGAGAGATTGTTGGCGTGAATATGCTGTGGGTACTTGCCAAGGATCGGCCGTATTTTTCCGAGGGTTGGAGGCTTGTCCAAGGGGGCGGACCCCTGCTGATCAATGGCATTCATGATATTGACACCCTGAGGTATGTAACCGGTTTAAATATTGATAGTGTTTATACTGCTGCCCGCAATAGTATTAGAAAGAATCAAGTAGAGGATTCTGCTTCAGTTATTTTAGAAACGAAGGAAGGAGCTACCGTGAACTATTTTATTTCTGACGGAGTTCCAGCACCTTGGTCCTATGATGCCAATCTAAAAGAAAACCCGAAATTTGCCCACTATGATGAGAACTGCTTCTACTTTTTTGGGACAAAGGGAAGCTTATCTTTTCCTGATATGAAGATGTATTTCTATGAGGAAGAGAATTACGGTTGGGAGCACAAATTGGTTGTGGAACAATTTCGTGTAGCGGATAACGACCCGATGACAGCGGAATTAATGCATTTTATCGATGTCATGAAGGGAGAAGCCGAACCTTTGGTAACTGGGGAGGACGGCCTAGAAACGTTAAAAGTCATTGAGGCGATCCGATTATCTGCTAATAGAGGGCAGAAAATTACAATGAATGGGAAAGTAATAAATCGAATATACAGATAATTATAAATGGTATTTTTATAATTAAAATACTAAGGGTTCTGTGAAACTGGGAGGATGTATTAGTTTCTAAATAATTATAAAAAATTCTCTAAAATGAAAAGCATTCTATCTGGAATTATTATTAGTACTCTGTTAGCTTCCACTTTGACAGCATGTGGTTCACAGGATACGGGTTCTGCAACTACTACTTCCGGAAATACCGAGAGCAGCGATGTTATCCGAATTGCCCATATCGGTCCCTTTAGCGGAAATGGTGTGTCATATGGAACATGGGATAGCCTAGGAATTGAGATGGCAGTGGCTGAGGTAAATGAAAAGGGCGGCATTCAAGGCAAAAAAATAGAAATAGTCAAGATCGATGATCAAGGCAATCCCACCGTTTCTGTTAATGCAGCACATAAGGTAATCAATGAAGGGGTCACAGCTGTATTTGCTACACCGCTGAGCACAACTACCTTAGCCACGCTGGAAGCTTTTAACCAAGCAAAGATTCCTCAATTGTCAGCAGGACAAGGAATTGAAATCACCACCAAAGGAAGTCAATACATTTTTAGATATAATGCCAGCAGTTCAACGTTTACCAAAACATCGGCGGACTACCTCGTAAATAAGCGGGGATTTAAAAAGATTGCAATCATCACCAACTCGGGTGCTTTTGGACGAGGGGAGCACGATACATTTACTGCGGAATTAAAAGCAATGAATGTCACCCCAGTAGCCGATGAAGTGGTTACCCCTGATGCTAAAGATTTCTCGGCCCAGCTATCAAACATAAAAAATGCAAATCCTGATGCGGTCTATATTGGAACTGAAGACATTCAAGGTGGATTAATTACTAAGCAAGCTAGAGCTCTAGGGATAACTGCACAAATTGTTGGCGGAGCTTCGTTTGCCACGGATGTGTATGTGAACACGGCGGGAAAAGAAAATGCGGAAGGAACCATCTTTACCACAACGTATATTGACGATGACAGCGAAGAAGTGAAAGCGTTTAAAGAAGCCTATAAGAAAAAATATGGAAAGGAAGCGGAAGCCCCTTCCTTTATTGCAAAGGGTTACGACGGAGCAAAGATATTAATTGAAGCATTGAATAAGGCCTACCCCAATTTGGATGGAGAACATATTCGCAGTGCATTATTGGATTTAAACTATGATGCTCTGATCGGCAACTTTGACTTCAATGAAACGGGAGAAGGATTAGAAAATGCTCAGCTCGGCATCATTAAAGATGGTCAATTCAAATCTTTAGAGTAAACCTAGAAATGCTCTTATAAATTATTCAGAAGCTTTAGCCTACTACCCTGGATCTATTGAAAAGCCATAAATAATAAGGGGGATATTACATGTTAAATAAAAATCGCAGAGGTATGAAAAACATCGTAAAAGGTATTCTTTTCGGCAGTCTATTAGCAGCCACCTTGACCGCATGCGGTTCACAGGATTCTAGTAGTTCTGCTGGTTCTGCAGGTTCATCAGGATCTTCTGCCGAGAGCAGTGATGTTATCCGAATTGGGCAAATTGCTCCATTCAGCGGAAATGCTGCATCGTTTGGTATTTGGGATAACAATGGTCTGATGCTGGTGGTGGATGAAGTCAATGCAAACGGCGGGATCCAGGGCAAGAAAATTGAAGTCATTAAGATGGATGATCAAGGGAATCCAACGCTTGCTGTAAATGCAGCACAAAAGCTGGTTAATGAAAACGTGTCTGCCGTTTTTGCTACACCGCTAAGTACAGCTACTTTGGCGACTATCAATGTCTTTAAAGAAGCGAAAATTCCTCAATTGACAGCTGGACAAGACCCTGCTCTGACCTCAAAAGGAAGCGAATACATTTTTAGATATAATGCTAACAGCCGGGCCTATACCAAAACGACAGCGGATTATTTGGTAAATAAGCTGGGCATGAAAAAGATTGCGATCATTTCCAATTCCGGTGCATACGGAAAAGGAGAGCTTGATTCTTTTACGGCCGCTTTAAAAGAATTGAATGTGACACCAGTTGCTAGTGAAGTGGTTGCTCCGGATGCCAAAGACTTCAGTGCTCAGTTAACGAATATTAAAGCCGCCAATCCGGAAGTACTTTACATTGGTTCGGAAAATATCCAAAGCGGATTAATTGTCAAGCAGGCTAGAGCCCTTGGATTAAACGCACAGATTGCCGGTGGTTCTGCCCTTGATCCGATCTATATTCAAACTGCAGGGAAAGATGTGGCCGAAGGAACGATCTTTACCACACAGTATATCATCAATGCCAATGAGGAAACGAAAGCATTTAATGAGGCTTATAAGGAAAAATATGGCGAGGAAGCCGAGTTCCACGGTGCCAAGGCATACGATGGAGCGAAAATGTTAGTCGAAGCGTTGAATAAAGCTTATCCAAACTTGGATGGAGAATCAGTCCGCACTGCACTGAGAGAAATTACCTACAAAGGTTTGACTGGAGAATACAAGTTTGATGAAACAGGAGAAGGTACGGATAGAGCTCAGATCGGGATTATTAAAAACGGACAGTTTGAAGCAGTAGATTATTAAGGAAAGGGGCAAATCTATGAATGGAACCGTTTTAATTCAAAGTTTAATAGGCGGGCTGGGAATTGGCAGCATTTATGCATTAGTGGCATTAGGATATTCCTTGGTTTATCGGGCGATGGGGTTGGTTAATTTCGCCCATGGAAATATCTTTATGGTGGGAGCGTACATCGGGACTGTATTCTTTGTCTCGATGCACACCAACTTCCTCGTGGCTATCTCCGTTTCCGTTATTTTAACGGCCTTGATTGGTATGGTCATCGAAAGGATTCTGCGCCCGCTCGGGAAAATGGATCTCACATACATGATGCTGGGAACATTGGGAATTGGGATTGTGCTGCAGAATCTGGCCATTATTATTTGGGGTCCTACGGGAATAGCTGTTCCTTATCCCATTAAAAATGAACCATGGATGATTAATGGAATCTCCATTTCACCTTATACCTTGGTTAGTATAGCCGCTGCTGCTTTGGTAGTTATTGTATTAGAGCTGTTTCTTCATAAAACGAAGATTGGTTTAGCGATGCGCGCTTCCGCACAGGAGCGGGAAATGTCATTGGTGTTAGGTATGAATGTAAACTTGATGAATGCCTTAACTCTAGGTATCGGTTCCGCCCTAGGAGCTATTGCCGGGGTATTAGTAGGTCCTGTCTTCTATGTTAGTCCGGAGATGAGCAGTTCTGTAGGAATTAGCGGATTTGCTGCTGCTATTCTAGGAGGATTTGGAAGTATACCGGGTGCGATTGTAGGGGGACTCATCTTTGGGGTTCTGCAAACCGTAGTCGCAATCAAAGTTTCTGCTTGGAGTCAAGTCATTGCGTTTCTAGTTTTTGTTCTCGTTTTAATCTTTAAGCCATCAGGAATTGTTGGGGAAAGGGTGGTGGATAAAATATGAGTCGAGCAAATCTGGCTCCGCATTTAGAACCGAAAGTGACCTTAGAAACAAAGGCTATACCTGTCCGCAAAAATAAAAGCAGCTTATGGATTAGTTTAGCGATAGCAGCGGCTGCTCTGCTTCCCTTAGCATTGAATAACTACCAAATTCATATTTTGAATTTGGTAGTCTTGTACATGATTTTAGCAATCGGCCTGGATTTAACCATAGGGTACTGTGGACAGTTGAATTTGGCGCACGCTGCTTTTTACGCGGTAGGAGCTTATACTTCTGCGATATTAACGACGATGTATGAGTTTAGCTTTTGGACAGCTTTACCGTTCTCTATGGCCATTAGTGTGTTTTTTGGAATATTAATAGGACTTCCCTCATTAAAAGTGCGCTCTCACTATTTGGCCATAGCTACGCTGGGTCTATCCATTGCGGTAAATGAAGCGATTGTAAATTTGGAATACTTTACAGGTGGTCCCGTAGGAATCTCGGGTATTCCCAAACCCTCCTTTTTTGGAATCGCGCTGAATAATGAATTTAAGTACTATTATTTGGTACTTGGTATCGGTGTCGTCCTCTTTTTATTTGCTAGATTGCTCGTTAATCATGGGATTGGACGCAGTTTTCGAGCTGTTCGGGACGATCATGTGGCAGCTCAATCGTTAGGGATTAATATCGCTAAGCAGCAAATCTTAGCGTTTGCTTTATCCGGATTATTTGCAGGGATCGGCGGATCCTTATATGCTCATATGCTTGCCTATGTGAGCCCAGATACCTTCCATTTTGGCGAAATGATGTTCATGCTAACCATCGTGGTTATCGGAGGGATGGGCAATATTTACGGATCTATTACGGGAGCTTTGATTCTGATTGTATCCCGTGAATGGCTGCATCAGTTTGAAAATTGGCAGCAGGTTCTATATGGAACTATGATTGTTATATTAGTCGTCTTCATGCCGGGAGGATTAGTAAGTGTTAAATCTCTCTTTCAAAAAAGGAGAAAATCGAAACTGCATACGGTGAAGTAACGTCACTTTGAAAGGCTGGTGCTCAATGGATATATTGAAAATTTCTAATGTTACACGGGAATTCGGCGGACTGGTGGCCATCAATGATGTCTCATTTACGGTGAAAAAAGGATCAATCCATGGTGTAATCGGTCCAAATGGGTCGGGAAAAACGACGCTGTTTAACGTAGTTAGCGGACATTATAAACCTACTCGCGGAGAGGTATGGTTTGATAATCAGCCCATTCATACCTTACCTCCTTTTCAGGTTTGTCGGTCTGGTTTAGCACGAACCTTTCAAAATTTACGTTTGTTTAAAAAAATGACCGTTCTTGAAAATATTTGTGCCGTGCTGGACCGTACATCCGGAATTCATATATGGGATTATGTGCTTTTTCCCCAACGAGTCCTGCAAGCAGAAAAGGAAACGATTGCAAAGGCAGAAAAGCTTCTGGAAGACTTCGGATTAAGCGAGTGGCGGGATGTTCAATCGGACAGCCTTCCCTATGGAGTTCAGAAACGAATGGAGATCGCCAGGGCATTAGCCACTGATCCAAAACTGCTGCTGCTGGATGAACCGGCAGCTGGACTGAATCATACAGAAACCGATGAATTATCAGCGATTATTGAATATATTCGTAATGATTTAGGGATTACGGTTGTTTTAATCGAACATGACATGAAAATGGTGATGTCGATCTGCGAGAAGATTTCGGTCTTAAACGAAGGTCAGCTTTTGATTGAAGGTACTCCGGATGTGGTTTCGAAGGATAATAAAGTCATCACGGCCTATCTAGGGGGGGAATGGTAATGCTGGAAATCCAAGATCTCAATGTCTTTTATGGGAAAGTTCATGCCGTCAAGGGAGTAAGTCTATCGGTCAAGAAAGGAGAGCTGGTCTCCCTACTAGGAGCCAATGGAGCAGGCAAAAGCAGTATTTTGAAAAGCATATGCGGATTAACAGGGGCTAAAAGCGGTCAGATCCAATTAAATGGTAAGAATATCTCCAATTCGAAGCCGTACCATTTGGTCAAAGAAGGGTTAGGGTATGTACCGGAAGGCCGAAAAATCTATTCTCTGTTGACCGTGAAGGAAAACCTTATGACAGGAGCCTATCACCGTAAAGACCGTGAAACGATTCCAGCTGACCTGGAACGTGTGTATGAACATTTTCCGATTTTAAAGACGAAGGCTGAAGTGCTGGCAGGTAATCTGAGCGGTGGTCAGCAGCAGATGCTGGCCATGG
Source organism: Ammoniphilus soli (assembly GCF_040813775.1). NCBI lineage: Bacteria > Bacillati > Bacillota > Bacilli > Caryophanales > Paenibacillaceae > Ammoniphilus > Ammoniphilus soli. The sequence continues at coordinate 49,195 of NZ_JBEGDL010000029.1, read as the reverse complement.
GACGGGCGCTCATGACAAAGCCCAAATTCCTCATTCTGGATGAACCCTCCATGGGTCTTGCCCCCAGTGTGGTAGGCCAGATATTCCAGATTATTCAAACGCTGCGAAACGAAGGAATGACCATTCTTTTGGTAGAGCAGAATGCTTTCCATGCATTAAGTATTTCCAACCGGGCGTATGTACTGGAAACCGGAAAGATCGCCCTGCAGGGGAATGCAGAGGGGCTGAAAAATAACAATCAGGTAAGAGAAATTTATCTTGGTATGTAAATCTCCAAGTCTATCATTTTAGGAAGCTCCCTTTCTTGGGAAGCTTCCTAAACTATCACATTTCTTTTGAAGAGAAGGTGTAGGATGCTGAAAAATAAGGTTGCTGTTATTACCGGTGCCGGATCAGGAATAGGGGAAGTCACGGCCCGATTATTCGTGAAAGAGGGAGCGAAGGTGGTTATTGGGGATATTTCAGATTCAGCAAAAGTAGTGGTGGAAGACCTAAGAAATATGGGGAGAGATGCTCTTTTTGTCCATTGTGATGTGACCGATGAAGCAAGTGTTCAAAACTTAATGGAAACAGCCTATGGAACGTATGGTAAGCTCGATATTTTAGTGGCTAATGCGGGTGTTCCTGAAAAAAAGGGACCTGTTCATGAGCTGGTGTTTGAGGATTGGCAAAAAGTGATTGATATCAACCTTACGGGAGTGGCTATAACCAACAAATATGCTGTTAAACAAATGCTGAGAAATAAAGGCGGAGCCATCGTTAATATGGGTTCTATCTTAGCTCATGTAGGACAAGCCAACAGTACGGTCTACTCTGCGACAAAAGCAGCCGTTGTAAACTTTACCCGTTCTCTAGCTATTACCTATGCTCAACAAGGAATCCGCATTAACAGCGTTTCCCCTGGATATATTGAAACTTCTTTGATCGCACAAATCCCAGCAGAAATAAGACGAGAAATGGTAGGGAAGCATCCTATCGGCCGCATGGGAAAGCCTGAAGAAGTGGCGAATGCCATTCTGTTCTTGGTTAGTGATAAAGCATCCTTTATTACGGGGGCATCTTTAGCGGTAGATGGAGGATACACCGCACAATAAAAAAGTTGGAGGCTGATACGTTGGGCGCAGGCAGAGTAACGGGGGTATATCACGCCGGTATTACCGTCAAAGATATCGAACAATCGATTAAGTTTTACACGGAATTGCTTGGGTTAGAATTAGTATCGCGGCGAGAGGCGGCGGAGGATTATCTATTCCAACTGGTTGCTGTTCCAGGTCTGCAAATGATAAAACTGGCCTTTTTAAAAATTCCGGGAAGTGATGCGCTTGTAGAGCTGCTGGAATATGTGGGGATGGATAGATTTTCGGGAAGCTGCCGATCTTGTGATTATGGATCGGGACATGTTTGCCTTTATGTATCAGATTTAGATGAGATGCATAACCGATTATCGGATTACGGTGTTAAATTTAAATCGAATGCACCCGTGCTGGTTACTTCCGGTCGAAATGAAGGATGTAAGATTATTTATATGATGGACCCGGATGGCTACATTATAGAATTAGTAGAACCGCCTAGTGTTGAATAGGCGAAGATTCAATAAAAAATAAACTGGTATTCATACTGTTAAAAAAATAAATAAATGATGCATTGGTGAAAAAAGTAAGAGGATAACGGGAGGTTGTGTTTATGGCGAACAATAATCAAAGCAAAATCTACAATGCGAGAAAGATGATAAATGGGGTTTTATTGAGCAGCCTTCTAACAGCAGCATTGACCGCATGCGGTTCAAGCGATACAAGTGGTTCACCAAATTCTTCTAGTTCTTCTTCGGAGGGCAGTGACGTAATCAAAGTTGTTCAGATTACCCCTTTTAGCGGAGCTGGAGCGTCATTTGGTGAGTGGGAAGATCAAGCGTTTACGATGGCGATCGAAAATGTGAATGCAGACGGTGGGATCCACGGCCGAAAAATTGAAATAGAAAAGGTTGACTCACAGAGCAATCCGACCATTGCCGTGAATTTGGCCCAAAAGATGGTCAATGATGATGTGGTGGCGGCTTTTGCCACCCCGCTAAGTACAACCACATTGGCTGTTCTGGAGGTATTTAAGCAGGCGAAAGTTCCTCATTTAACAGGTGGTCAGGACCCAGTCATCACTTCCAAGGGAAGCGATTATATTTTCAGATACAATGCCAACAGCAGGGCGTATACGAAAACGGCAGCCGATTATGTCGTGAATAAAAAGGGTTGGAAAAAGCTTGCCGTGATTTCCAACTCGGGAGCCTATGGAAAAGGAGAACGTGATACTTTTGTTGAGGCTTTAAAATCCTTTACTGTCACTCCTGTTGTTGAAGAAGTAGTCACTCCTGATGCTAAGGACTTCACTGCCCAGTTAACGAATATCAAGAACGCAAATCCCGAAGTTTTGTATATCGGCGCGGAAAATATTCAAAGCGGATTAATTGTCAAGCAGGCTCGAGCTTTAGGTATGAATGCACAGATTGTAGGCGGATCGACTTTGGGCTCCCCGGTTTATGTGGAGACAGCAGGAGTCGATGTAGCGGAAGGAACTATCTTTACCACACAGTTCATCGCCAATTCCACTGAAGAAACGAGAGCTTTTAGTAAAGCGTTTAAAGAAAAGTATGGAATTGAGGCGAATTTTAATCATGCAAAGGCTTATGATGGTGCGATGATGTTAATTGAAGCCATGAATAAAGCTTACCCTAACATCGATGGAGAATCGATTCGAAATGCGCTGAGGGAAATCAACTTCCATGGTTTAACGGGAGATTATAAGTTTGATGAAACGGGAGAAGGTTCAGAAAAAGCGCAGATGGGTATCATTAAAAACGGCAAACCTGAAGTGGCAGAGTAGTGTAGATAACTTGGATAGCCGCAGTATTCCTTGCTTTGGAAGAGTCTTCTTTTATGACAGAACTCAAATTGTAATTGTTAGAGGCCAGGTAGCCGAATAAAAAATATAAATAAAGATGAGGAAAAGCCCTCATCTTTATTACTCTAATCAGAAAGGATGATTCGCATAAGCAGTGACTGGAGTTTATATGTATACTTTACGAAGGAGTCAAAGGGATGAATCATTATGATGATTTATAAAGATGGAGTCATTGGAGTAATTAAAATAAACCGTCAGCAATGGGGAGAGCCCCTTAATATTAAAACACTTCTAGGTATAGAAAAAGCTTTGGATCAATGGAAGGATCACAATGGAATTAAAATCATCGTACTTGCTATGGAGAGCGATCTATTATTAGATGCAGAACAGCTGCGAGTACGAGATAAAGCAGTTCAAGACATGTTTATGTTATATCTGTCAAACCTCGGTAAAAAAATAAAAAGCTTTAATAAAGTTACCATGGTAGTTATTAACAGTCATATTTATGCTGAGGAATTGGTGTTGGCTATGGCCTGTGATATTCGTATAGCTGTTGAAAATATTAAACTGCTTAACCTAACAGGCGAAATCATATCGTCACAACATGCGAAAGAGATTGGACTAGTTTCCCAAGTTGTACCCAAAGAGGAACTCTGGCAAACAGTACTGGATAGGGTTTCTCAAGTTTTGGTCAGCAATTCTAGTTCTTTTAAAATAAAGGGAATATCCAGGAATGAAATGTTGAACTACTCAGAAGAGTCGCTATAGTGTTTAAAAAATAAACGTAAATTACAATATCTGTTTTGTTTTTAAATGGGGGTAGATAGGCGAAACCTTGTAATCGCTTAACCTATTGATTGGCATTATTTTTGCTAGTTAGTATAGAAACATGATCATTGAAAGCGGGAGGAAAGTAGATGGAACAACTGGAATCGTTTGGCCGTTTATGCCTAAATCAGGCTACGACTAAAAAATGGAGCCTTAATGAAGCAGTGGAAGGGTGTGCACGAGCAGAGATTCCGTGGATTGGCTTATGGCGTGATAAGGTGGCTGAAACTGGACTAAAAAAAAGCCGGCAGTTGGTTCGGGATGCTGGATTAAAGGTATCGAGCCTGATTGCCGGAGGCTATTTTACAGCTCTTTCCGCGGTTGAGAGGCAAAAGCGATTTGATGAGAACATCCGAGCTATAGAGGAACTGGCCGAACTTGGGGGGAAAGTACTCGTAGTCGTAGGTGGTGTACTGCATGATCGGGATATAGATGGGGCTAGAAAACGGGTCGAAGAAGGGATCGAACAGCTTGTTCCTTACGCTCGTTCTTACGGAATTCAGTTAGGGGTTGAACCGCTTCATCCTATGTACGCTGCTGAAAGAAATGTGATCAACACATTAGCACAAGCGAATGATTTGGTAAAGCGCTATCGACCAGAGAATGTCGGTGTGATAGTAGACGTCTTTCATGTGTGGTGGGATCCTGACTTATATCATCAAATTGCTAGAGCGGGAGAGCATATTGTAGGTTTTCATGTCTCCGATTGGATCGTGCCAACCCCAGATATGTATCTTGGCCGAGGGATGATGGGAGATGGTTTCATTGAGATTCATAGGATTAGAAAGGCGTTGGATGCAGTTGGATATCAGGGACCGATCGAAGCGGAAATCTTTAACCAGTCCATATGGGATCGTCCTGGAGATGAGGTTGTTGCACTGGTGAAGGAACGATATTTAGAGCATGTTTAGATTTTAATATCTCACATTCAAACTTAGGAGGCAGTAAAACATGTCAGATCTTGGACGTATTAATGGGAAAACAAAGTTAATTGGGCTTCTGGCAACACCAATCGGTCACTCAGTTTCTCCCGCTATTCATAACACAGCTTTTCAAAAACTTGGTCTTAATTATGCCTATTTAGCATTCGAGACAGGTCATGATCAGCTAGCAGATGTTGTAACTGGAATGCGCGCGCTAAATGTACGTGGGTTTAATGTATCTATGCCGAACAAAACAAAAATTATCCCTCTGTTGGATGAATTATCACCTGCGGCTCACTTTGCAAATGCAGTCAATACAGTAGTAAATGAAAAAGGTAAATTAATTGGTCATATTACAGATGGTACCGGTTATATGCATTCATTAAGTGATGCAGGTGTAGAGTTCATTGGCAAAAAAATCACGCTGCTGGGTGCAGGAGGCGCAGCAACCGCAATTGCCATTCAAGCAGCATTGGATGGGGTTGCAGAAATATCCATTTTTAACAAGAATGACGCTTTTTTTGAAAGAGCTGTTAAAAATGCTGAGATAATTAATGACCAGATCAAGGATGCCAATGGTAAAGCCAACGTTTATCATCTGGAAGATCTAGATCGGTTGAAAGAAGAAATCGCTGACAGCAGCGTCTTAATCAATGCAACAAGTGTGGGAATGAAGCCGTTTGATGGCGAAAGCCTCATTCCTGATGCTTCTTGGCTGCGTCCAGAGCTGTACGTTTCGGATATCGTATACAATCCGCGTAAAACCAAGTTAATGGAGCAGGCAGAATCAATGGGCTGTAGAACCAGCAATGGATTGGGAATGTTGATCTGGCAGGGGGCCAAAGCGTTTGAAATGTGGATAGGTCAAGAGATGCCTGTTGCCTATGTCCAAGAGCAGATTTTCTCGCAGGAATCCGCGGCGGCGCTGCAAAAAGTATAATTAATGTGAAGGATGGTTTGAAGCCTCAATGCTGTGGGAGTCAAGCCATTTTTTTGTTTTATGCAGTCTCCTTATCTTGATTCGCACAAAAAATGGATTGATTCACACAATAAATGAATTGATTCGAACAAAATTCAAACAGGTCTCGGGATGCAGTCTAAGCCTCATTCCTCACCACACAAAAATCCCTAGGAGCGGCTCCTAGGGATTAAATCATCTATTACTTCTTGGGAATACCTAATTCTTCAGGGCTCACTTTCGCAGCTCCGGCTTCATGCAGCAGCCAAGCGGTTGTGGACTGCCAATCCTTCCAATACTTGATGGCTTCTTCACCAGATAGACCCAGCGGAACTGCTCCTCTTTGCTTCAATTGGTCTTGGAACTTTGGATCTTTCCAGGCCACGGCAAAGGCATCAATTAACTTTTTCTTCACATCATCGGGCGTGTCCTTTTTTACCCAAACGCCATAGAAAGGACCCCATGGCATGTATTTCGCCATATCAGGCAGGATCTCAGAAATAGCAGGGACATCTTTTAACTGCTCGACTCTTTCGTCATTGATGACAGCGAGAATACGAACTTTGCCTGCCTTCGCATTTTCATAGGCAGCAGTGAATCCAGCTACGCTAACATCAACATGGCCACCTAACAATGCGGTAAGGATAGGACCTTCTCCATCGAAGGGAACCATATTATATTTCGTTCCTGTAACTGTACTCAGCATAGTACCGACGGTTTCGGGCTGTGATCCAGGACCGGCAGAACCATATTTAACTTTACCGGGATTTTCCTGTGCGTCTTTAATTACATCTTCTAAGGTTTGATACTTGGAATCTGCAGATACGACAATGGTAGGTAAAACTCGGGCCATGATGTTAATCGGATAAAAGTCATCATAGGTTAACTTAGAGATGCCGAGAACGCCATAAATAGTAGGATTTTCTGCATTAAATAAAATGTTGTAGCCATCGGCTTCTTTATCAAATACATATTGAGTTCCAATCGCACCAGTGGCACCCGTTTTATTGGTTAATACAATCGATTGACCTAATTCCTTTTCAGCTAAAGGAGCAATGGTTCGAGAAAGCGTATCTGTTGCTCCTCCTGCACCCCATGGTATGATGCCCGTGATAGTTTTCGTCGGATAGTTTGCGTTTTCATTTGTTTGCTGTTTTAGAGCAGATTCACTGGGATTTTCATTTGTAGTAGAACTGCTCGATGTACTGCACCCAGCCAAAAGAAGCATACTGATGCATAATAAATAAGCAAGAGAACGTTTTTTAAAGTTACCAAATACCTTCAATTACAACACCCCCATATTTGATATCATCTATTTTTTGAGTGTTCTAGCTAATGGAGCTCTGCACTCTCAAATATAGCCCTTTCATTTCCTCCTCTCTTAGTTGTTCGAATCCCTTCCTTCTTTCACATGTCACTAAAAGAATAATTTGCAATTAGTATGCCAACTGAAACTTAGGGTTTTTCCAATATTTCAGTGAATTAACCGTTTACAATTTGTACGTGCAAATTTATTGCGTTAACATTTTGGACAACTTGGAAGCTTGAGAATGCTATTAGTTTAAAGATGCTATAACTGGCACGAAATTTGCTTGAATAGTTAATAAGTATTACATTGCAGATGAAAAAGGAGTTGGTACAACATGTTAGAGCTATTGAATTTGATAGCTTTCATCACTGTGACAGGTTATGCAGTCTATTTATTTCTCCACATGGTATACAGCAGATATTTATTTGTAAAGCTCGGTAAGAAATCCGCTTTTGAACCGAACTTAAAAGAACGAATAAATGCTGTGTTAGTTAATGGATTCGGTCAGCGAAAATTGTTTAAAGACAAAAAAAGCGGTTGTATGCATTTGATTTTGTTTTATGGCTTTATGATCATCCAAATTGGACTCATCGAAATTATTATCAAAGGATTTATTAAAGGCTATGAATTCCCTTTCGGAGAAGCTCATAAATATTTCAGTTTCATGCAGGAGTGGACGACCTTCCTCATGCTGTGCGCGGTGGTCTATGGGTTTTACCGGCGCTATGGTGAGAAGCTAAAGCGGCTGCAGTGGAAACGTGATGACAAAGCAGCCTTTGTCTATATTGCCCTGGCCATACTGACGCTGTCGATTCTGTTGCTTCTTGGCTTCGAAACGGTGATGCTTGGGCACCATCCGAATTTTGTCTATGCTCCATTTTCCGGGGTCATTGCAGCGGCGTTCTTCAGCATCGGTACGACGGCAGGAACCGTATTGTTCTTCGTATTTTGGTGGGTACACATGCTTACGGTATTATCTTTCATGGTATTCGTTCCGCAGTCGAAGCAGGCGCATGAGCTATTCGCCATGTTCAATATCTTTTTCAAGAAAGTCGGACCTGTTGGGAAACTAAGGAATATTGATTTTGAGGATGAAGAAGTTGAGGAATACGGAGTAGGAAAAATAGAGAATTTTACCCAGATGCAACTGGTTGATTTATACGCCTGCGCGGAATGCGGACGATGCACGAATATGTGCCCCGCTTCAGGAACCGGGAAGACCTTATCTCCAATGGATCTCATCGTCAAGATGAGGGATCATTTGACAGAAAAAGGAGCGGCTGTTACCTCCCGTAGCCCATGGATGCCCGGTTTTGTTTTTGGATCTTCTGCATTATCCCCTTCATTAGCGGCTGAAGCGGCTGCTCAAGAAACCGCGGCAACATTGGAAACACCTAATTTGATTGGCGATGTGATTACCGAGGAGGAATTATGGGCCTGTACGACATGCAGGAATTGTGAAGACCAATGTCCGGTGGCTAACGAACATGTGGACAAAATCATTGATATGAGGCGTTATTTAGTCTTGACCGAAGGCAACATGCCTCATGAAGCTTCTCGTTATTTTCAAAACATTGAGCGACAGAGCAACCCATGGGGGATTAACCGAAAGGAACGGATCAAATGGCGTGAAGAACGTAATGACATTTATGTTCCAACTGTATATGAGGTAGAAGAGTTTGAATATCTGTTATGGGTGGGATCCATGGGATCATTTGATAAGCGAAGCCAAAAGATTGTACAATCGTTCGCCAAAATTATGAATTTGGCAGGTGTGAAGTTCGCCATTCTCGGGAATGAGGAGCGCAACTCAGGGGATACAGCTCGTCGAATGGGTAATGAATTCTTATTTCAGCAACTGGCTCAAGAAAACATCGCCAATTTTCAGGCTTACGAGGTCAAGAAGATTGTTACTATTGACCCTCATGCTTATAACACGTTTAAGAATGAATATCCAGAGTTTGGATTAGAGGCCGAAGTTTATCACCATACCCAGCTGCTCTATCAATTGATTCAAGAAGGCAAAATTAAGCCAACGAAGGAAGTTAATGAGATGATTGCCTACCATGATTCCTGCTATCTAGGCAGATATAATAACATCTACGATATTCCACGTGAAATTTTGCGTTCTATTCCAGGTGTTAAAATAATAGAAATGGAACGTAATCGTGACGATGCCATGTGTTGCGGAGCAGGCGGCGGAATGATGTGGATGGAAGAAACACAAGGAAAGCGAATTAATGTAGAACGAACAGAACAAGCCTTGGGTGTAAATCCGACTACGATCGGAAGCAATTGTCCTTATTGCTTAACGATGTTAAGTGATGGAACAAAGGCAAAGGAAGTAGAAGAACAAGTAAAAACATTAGATATAGCGGAAATTTTAGAGAGGTCTTTACTATAATAAATATTGGGATGGTAGTGATTTTCATGTTATTAAAAAGGTTATTGGAAGATTTTAATCAGTTAAGATCAAGTATGGAAGAGGCAAGTGTATTGTATGGGTTAGCAGATCCGAGAGTAATAGAATATAGTCGAAAATTGGATGATTTGCATAATAAAATTAATGTCATAAAATATGGCTATAAAAAGCAGATAGGTATTATAAAACAATAACAGTATTAGGCTAAATCCTTATAGGATTTGGCCTTTTTTTGATAAAAAATAAAGATTTTAAGCGCTACCAAACGAAAATATAATGAGTTATAATATTGATGAGGCGTTCAATATTTAAACAAGTGTTATAATTTTTAACGTTTTTTAAATGGACTCGATAAAACTGGTGCAGTAGCAGGGGGGTACTGATGAATTATAGAATGATTATGACATCCGGATATCCTGAGATGACACGAATGATACAGAAAATTGCTGACGAACTTGGTTTTGCAGTAACAGTGGTTGAAGGAATTTTACTGGAGGCTGCACAAGAAGTGAAGAACCTTGTTTCAAAGGGCGGTTATGAGGTTGTCATCAGCCGAGCTGGAACAGCTAAGACTATTTCTGAATTGATAGATATACCCGTTGTTTATAGTGATACTAGTGACTTTGACTTGTTGCAGGCATTTATCCGTGCAAAAGAATTTGGAGATAAAATAGGTTATTTAGCCTATTTTGAAAAGGGCTTTCCATTCAATTTGGATAAAATACAAGAGACATTGGGGTTTGATGTTACGATTTTCCCCTATGAAAAATGGGATGATTTGATCGAACAAGTGAAAAAGGCAAAAACATTAGGCATGGATGTATTGGTTGGCGGAGGAATTCGGGCGTCAGAAATCATTAAAAATCATGGAATGCGGAGTATGTATATCACGACAAGCGAAAGAACTATTAAGCGGACATTGATCCGTGCCAGCCAATTAGTCCAAAACCGAATCTTGATTAAAGAAAAAGCAGAGCGGTTAAATGCTGTCATCAACGTTTCGGAGGAAGGGATTTTATTCCTTAATAAAGAGGGTCAAATTGAATCCTTCAATCCAGCTGCTGAAAAGATGTTTGGTATTAAAGAATACATGGTCCTTGGGAAAAAACATCATGAATTGATGAATAGGCAGCTTGTTCAATTATTAAAGCATGATAAGGTATATTCGGGAAAAGGAGATTTTATTCTGGAGAATATGGTTGTCACACATGAACCGGTTATCGTTGGCGATGATCAAATGGGAATCGTCATCACTTGCCGGGAGTTCAGTAAGATTCAGCAGTTAGAGAGCCAAATTAGACGAGAGCTGCATTCTAAAGGTCTCGTTGCCCGAATTACTTTGAGTGATATTTGCCATACATCTGAAAAAATGAGTGAAGTTTTGAAACTGGCAAATGAATACGCCAAAGCGGATTCGACGGTCCTAGTTATGGGGGAAAGCGGTACGGGGAAAGAGTTGATCGCTCAGGGCATTCATAATGCAAGCAATAGAAAAGATGGACCGTTTGTCGCTGTGAACTGTGCGGCTCTACCGGAATCATTGTTGGAAAGCGAATTATTTGGTTATGCGGATGGTGCCTTTACCGGGGCAAAGAAAGGGGGACGTGCAGGAGTTTTTGAGCTTGCCCATGACGGAACCATCTTTCTTGATGAAATTGGGGAAATAACACCAAATATTCAAGCGCGTCTTTTAAGGGTGCTGCAGGAAAAGGAGGTCATGCGGGTTGGTGGTGATCGAATTATTCCTGTTGATATTCGAATCGTAGCCGCAACGAATCAGAAATTATGGAAGCTGGTTAAAGAGGGGAAATTTCGCGCAGATCTTTATTTTCGACTGGGGGTACTGCGCTTGGAGTTACCGCCGCTGCACCAGCGCCGCGAAGATCTTCCTACCCTTGTGGATCATTTATTAGCACGCATCAAGTCATCGTTAAACTGGAATGACTTTTCGGAAAAGCTTCAGCAGTTCTTTATGGCGTATAATTGGCCGGGGAATGTAAGACAATTGGAAAACGTGGTAGAGAGACTTCATTTATGGCTTCAGCATTCAAAGGATGAGGACGCTTTTATTAAAGATGTCTTAAGAGAAACGGAAGATGAGCAGGATTCCTTGGTTGTCCTGCATAACGATGATTCCTTGGTTATTCGGTATGGTACGATTGACGAGATCGAAAAGCAGGTGATAACTCATATGCTTGAGCGTTTCGATAATAATAGAACGTTAGTAGCCGAAAAATTAGGGATGAGCCGAACAACATTATGGAAAAAACTAAGCAATGAAAACTAGGGTCCGGTAGGGCCCTTTTGTTAAATATTCAGGTTTAAAAGTGAACAAGAATAGGATACATGTTTTATTTTTGAACAGTTCTAAATAAGAAAAGTAATATTAAAACTGATATTTTTTGGCATGATTATTGCTTGTAAAATAATTGCAGAGAGATACGGAGGTGAGGAGTACGTGGGGGATCGTGTACTGCTGGAAAAAAGCAATGGAATAGCAAGCGTTTACTTAAATGAGCCAAACTCATTAAATGCCCTAAGTATGCCGCTCAAAGAAGAACTATTAAGTATTTTGAGAAGCATTGAAAAGGATCCGGATGTGGGCGTTGTTATTTTAGCAGGAAAAGGCAAATCATTCTGCGCTGGTGGAGATGTCAAGGCCATGGTGGAGATGACGAATCCACTGGAAATCAAAAGAATGATGGACGAATCGGCTAAAATGGTAGAGACGATCCGCAGAATGCCAAAGATTGTCATTGCAGCCGTTCAAGGATATGCTGCAGGTGCTGGTTTTAGTCTAGCGTTGGCAGCGGACATGATCGTGGCGGAAGAAGGCGCGAGGTTCGTCCTTTCTTTTAAAAATGTTGGTTTAATCCCTGATTTGGGGATGCATTATTCTTTACCTAAAATGTTAGGAGAATGGAAAGCGAAAGAATGGATTTGGAAAGGGGCTAAGATTACGGCGGAAGAAGCCTATCAATACGGTATCGTCAAGGAGGTAGTTCCTGATGGGAAGGGATATGAGAAAGCTTGTGAAGCTGCCCAGGAGCTGGTCAAAGGCCCTATACAGGCTTATATCTATTCAAAATCCCTCATTAACAGCGCTTCAAGCTTAAAGATTGAGGATGTTTTTAGGTTGGAGAATGACGCGCAGACCATTTTGCGTGGGAGCTCTGACCATAAAGAAGGCGTCAGCGCATTTTTAGAAAAAAGAGCCCCGAAGTTTACAGGCCGTTAACCTGAATGAATGGAGGAATAAAAGAAGATGACAAGACAATTTTCCCTAGCTCACCTTACGGTGCTTGAATGTGCACCGCCCGAGATGATTTATATGGCCGCGCGAGCCGGCTATGATTTCGTAAGTTTACGGCCTATTGGTGTAGGAACGGTCAACGAGCCTCAATATCGATTGGCTGAGGATAAGGAGTTGATGCGGCAGACCAAAGCGGCATTTGCTGAGACGGGACTTAAGCTCCTCGACATCGAAATGGTGCGCATTTATGATGGTGTCGATCCAAAGGTTTATGTACCTGCCTTCGAAGCAGCTGCCGAGCTGGGCGGACGACATGTTCTTACAACGGTTCAAACCGATGATCGTAGCTTTGCAACGGAACGTTTTGCGGAAATTTGTGAACTGGCTAAACCGTTTCGACTGACGATCGATCTAGAGTTTATTACTTGGTACAATATCTCGACTTTGCAGGATGCAGCTGAAATCATCCGCAAAGCGAATGTCGAAAATGGGGGGATTTTAGTCGATACCCTGCATTTTAACCGCTCCAAACTTGATCTCGCTGAGCTGGATACCGTACCGCGTGAATGGTTCCACTTTGCCCATGTCTGCGATGCGCCTAAAGAAATTCCAACCACGAAGGAAGGGCTGATCTACACCGCGCGTGAGGAGCGATTCTATTTGGGTGAAGGCGGCATTGATGTTGCGTCCATTCTCAATCGGATGCCAGTCATCCCTTATTCCTTGGAGATCCCACATGACAAGCGGGCTCAAGAATTGGGTTATGAGGAGCATGCTATACGCTGCCTGCAAAAGGCAAAAGAGTACCTCGATAAACAGGCGGGAATCAATTGTGAACTATCCGGGGGACGCAAGTAATCGAAGTCCATAGCGCTTCCCCTTACATGGAGAGAACGGAGAGCAAAAATGATCGAATTATATTTAAAAAATCCGAACGAAATGGAAATCAGACAGGCTGAAGCGTTACCGTCCCTGCAAGCCGATGAAGTAAAGATAAAGATTATCTATGGCGGGATTTGTGGAACAGATTTACGGGTACTTCAGGGGAAGATTCCCTATGCCGCTTATCCTCTTCGACCGGGTCATGAAGTAGTAGGGAGGATTATTGAGGCGGGAAAAGATGCGAAATATGAAATTGGTACGCGGGTCGTTGTTCTGCCTAATACCTACTGCGGTGGCTGTGATTTGTGCTTAAAGGGAAAAACCAATATATGCCGTGATAAGAAGTCGCTGGGCGTGAATTTCGATGGGGCGTTTGCAGAAGAATTTATTATTTCATCCCGATATGTTCTGCCTGTTCCTGAAGATCTCCCGGATGAAAAAGCGGTGTTAATTGAACCGTTTGCTGTTGTTGTGCATGCTTTGAAAAAGGTGGAAATTCAGCAGGGGACTTCAGTTGGGATCGTTGGCTGTGGGAATGAGGGGATGCTGGCCGCTGCCTTGGCTCTTCATTTAGGAGCGCATGTTACGGCCATCGACATTAATCAAACAAAGCTGGATTTGGTGAAGATTCTCGGAGATATCCGTGTGATGCAGCCTTATGAAATCACAAACGAAACGTTTGATGTCGTGATTGAGGCGGCTGGAGCAAGAAGCTCTGTTGAGCAGGGGATACAGCTGGTTAGTCCCGGAGGAGCGATGGTTTTCATAGGACTAACTCCCGAAGCTAATTTACCGGTGATTCAAGTGGTCCGAAATGAAATTACTCTTTATGGATCGATCATTTATAACTTCCCGTCTGACTTTATACAGACGATAGAATATTTGCGAAATCCTGAGTTTAATGCAGCTCCCGTTGTGTCCAAGGTTATGCCATTCACTGAATATCAACAAGCCTTCGACATGGCGGCCTCAGGAAATTACGGAAAGATTGTATTGGATTTTCAGAAGTAGAATTAGATCGATGTAAAATTTGAAATCTTACGATTCAATAGAATAATAGGGATCGTTCTAAAAATAAACGTCGTGTTTTGTATTTGGACGAGAACTCAGAGAACAGCACTTGCTCCACTGATGTTATTAGTTGGCATCCTTTTTGCTTGTTTTATAGATTAAGAGATGCTTGGGAGGTGCTGCAGTAAAAATACGAATACGGAGTAGTACTTCTGTGGTTCACCCTACACCAACGCATGTAAAATATTGGGAATTGAGGTAATCTTAAAATGGAGAAAATGAAAGTAGTTTCTTTTATCGATGGACAGTGGGTAAACCCTACTCACGATTCGGATCCAGTTTACAATCCTTACACCAATGAAGTGATTGCTGAGAAGTGGGAAGCAACCCCGGAAGAGGTTGAAAAAGCGATTGCATCAGCTTTTGCTGCGAAAAAGGATGTAGCTAAAATTCCATCCTATGAAAGAGCAAACATTTTGAAAAGAGCGGCCATGCTTCTTAATAAAGAAAAAGAGCGATTTGCTAAGCTTATCTCGCTAGAATTAGGGAAGCCGATCAAAAATACTCTTGATGAGGTATCGCGTTCTGTAAATACATTAGAGCTATCAGCAGAGGAAGCCAAACGATTAATCGGGGAAACGATTCCTGGTGATGCCTCGGATCGAGGAACAAAAGCAATCGCAGCCACCTTCCGTGTGCCGATTGGTGTGGTAGCTGCCATTACGCCATTTAATGCTCCGTTAAACCTAGTTTGCCATAAGGTAGGACCAGCATTCGCTGCAGGAAACAGCATCATTCTTAAGCCAGCATCGCAAACACCGTTGATTGCTATGGAATTTGTTAAATTGTTACTGGAAGCTGGTTTTCCTCCGAAAAGTATAAATCTTGTTTATGGTGGAAGACACGTAGTTCAGCCTATCGTTAAGGATGATCGTGTGAATATTATCTCTTTTACAGGTGGAGTGGAAGCTGCACGCAATATCAGTGCTGTATCCGGATTGAAAAGAGTGATCTCGGAACTAGGTGGAAATGCCGCAACCATTATTCATGAAGATGCAGATATTGTACGGGCTGCCCAGATGTGTGCAAAAAGCGGATTTAGTAATTCCGGACAGACTTGTATTTCTGTACAGCGGATCTATGTTCACCAATCACTTGTCAGCTCCTTTACCGAATTGTTAAAGCAGGAAGTATCCCAATTAAAAATAGGAGATCCATTACTGCTAGATACGGATATCGGATGCTTAGTAGATGAAGTGAACGCTAAGCGTATGATCGATTGGATTGAAGAAGCCAAAGCATCCGGTGCTGAAGTCATCTGTGGTGGAAGAAGAAACGGTGCACAGGTAGAACCGACCGTATTATTTAATCCGAAAAAACAAAATAAAGTCGTATGTGACGAGGCTTTTGGTCCGATCGTCAGCATTATCCCTTACGAAACGATTGAGGAAGCCATCGCGGAGACGAATGATTCTTCCTTTGGATTACAGGCAGGATTGTTCACCAACCGTATGGATATCGCCTATAAAGTAGCCCATGAATTAGAACAGGGCGGTGTGGTAATTAACGGAACATCTAACTTCCGATTAGATCATTGGCCTTATGGAGGAATCAAGGACAGCGGAGTAGGACGTGAGGGCCCTCGTTTTGCTATCGAAGATTTTACTGAATTGAAAATGATCGTATTCCAAATCTCTTAATTTGATAGGAAGCAGCCGGAGTAAAAAGTCTGTTGGCCTGAGGATATATTTTCAAAATATGTCATTCAGTGCGTATCAGCAGGCTTTTGAAACGGCTTTATATAGAAATGATAGATGATTTTAAATTTGAAGGAGGATTAACGTGCAAAAGAACCATGTTGCAAACCAATTGGTCAAATATCTTGAAAATAGGGGAGTAGAACATATCTTTGGGCTGTGCGGGCATACAAATATCGCTGTATTATCTGCTTTAGAAAACAGCACGATCAAATTCGTGAATACACGCCACGAACAAGTTGCTGCCCATATGGCAGACGGATATGCCCGAGCTAAAAAGAAAGCCTCTGTCGTCTTGACACACTTAGGGCCTGGGCTGACCAATACAGTCACAGCAGTTGGAACAGCGGCTCTCGATTCCGTTCCGATGGTCGTGATTGCCGGGGATATTCCCACTCATTATTATGGAAAGCATCCACACCAAGAAGTGAATCTGCATGCGGATGCAGCACAATATGAAATCTTTCGCCCGATTGTGAAGCGTGCATGGCGCGTCGAACGCCCTGATTTATTCCCAGAAATTATTGAGAAGGCTTTCCAGTTAGCTGAAAGCGGAAGACCAGGTCCAGTTTTAGTATCTGTACCCATGGATATTTTCTCCAAAGATGTTGATCCTGCGTTGTTTGATCGTTTAACACATCATACGAAAACGCTTCAAAAACCAACGATTGATCAAGAAATCGCGAAACAAATAATAGAAAAGATGACGAATGCTAAAAATCCTCTTATTTACGTAGGGGGAGGAATCATGCTGGCGGATGCATCTGAGGAATTAAGAGTATTAGTCGACCTTCTGCAGATTCCTGTGGTGCACAGCGCAATGGGTAAGGGTGCTGTTTCCGATGACCATCCGCTGACGATAGGATTAACCGGTTTCTGGGGATCGAAGTTTACCAATGAAAAATGTAAAAAGGCAGATTATATTTTAGCTCTTGGGACTCGTTTTGCTGAAGCAGATTGCAGTTCATGGGAATCAGAGTATACGTTTAATTTCCCGCCTACCAAATTGATACACATTGACATCGATCCTAGTGAAATTGGAAGAAACTATCCGGTAGAAATTGGCGCCGTGGCCGATTTGAAGCAGGCACTTACTGTGCTGGTCAGGACAGCTATAGAGATTGCTCCGAATGTGCCGTCCAATGATCAATTAAAAGCAGAAATTGCTGCCTATAAAGAAGACTTTATCAGACAAAATCAAGAAAATACTCGCAGTACAGCTTATCCAATGAGACCAGAACGTATTCTACAGGAGGTTCGTGAAGTCCTACCAAGAGATGCTTATGTTACAACCGATGTGGGTTGGAATAAAAATGGGGTCGGCCAGCGATTCCCGATTTATGAAGCAGGTACTGTTCTTACTCCTGGTGGTTTTGCTACGATGGGATTTGGGTCACCGGCTGCTTTAGGTGTGAAAGTAGCTAAACCGGATAAAGTGGTCGTTTCTCTCGTTGGCGATGGCGGCTTTGGTCAAAATCCCGCAGTTCTAGCTACTGCTGCGGAAGAAAATATACCTGTCATTTGGGTTATCATGAATAACAGCTCTTATGGAGTCATTGCCGGATTGCAAAAGGCCCA
The DNA here is from genome assembly GCF_040813775.1 of Ammoniphilus soli. Taxonomy (NCBI): domain Bacteria; kingdom Bacillati; phylum Bacillota; class Bacilli; order Caryophanales; family Paenibacillaceae; genus Ammoniphilus; species Ammoniphilus soli. The sequence goes on along the minus strand of NZ_JBEGDL010000029.1, from coordinate 31,382 downwards.
TTTCGATACCACCTTTGGTACAAGATTTTTCAAAGATGGTGAATCTTACAGCCCTGACTTTGCCGCCATGGCTAAATCGTTTGGGGTAGAAGGGGTAAAAATTCAATCGGCAGAGGAATTCAAGCCTGCTCTTGAGCGAGCTGTTTCCTCCAACAGACCATTCGTTATTGATGTAGCAATGATGAATGTGCCTACTCCAACGACAGGCCACTGGAACATTATGGATATATATTCTCCAGGTGAAAAGAAATCGCATGTGACCGTGTAATATAAAATATGAAATTGGTTGGTGAGGGACATCAACGAGAAATAGCAGAACAGTATTGTCAAGATGCAGAAAAACATTACAAAATGCATTAGAGAACTATTCTTCCATTCCTAATAAAGTTTCTTCTATTGTAATGGAAGGTAGTGTGCTCCTTGAACAAGCAGATCAACTCAACTGTGATACCATTGTTTTAGGTTGCAGAGGTTTAAGCAGCATCAAGGAATTAGTCCTGGGGAGTGTCAGTCATCAAGTGGTACAGCGTTCCTCGGCTATGGTTCTTATTGTAAAATAGCCAATTTAATCATAAGTCTTCCACAAAACTCTCCGTATTCGTAGAATGGTTATAAACGATACGGAGAAGCTTTTTTTAATTAATAAGAGGTGATTCTATGAAAAAGGTCAGAATAGCGGTATTGGGTTTGAACCATGGGTACAAGTTTGCTAAAGACGCTTTGACCATACCTGGGGTAGAGTTAGTAGCCGTGGCGGGTGATAATGACTTATCCGTAGAAAGAGCAAAAGAGCTGAATGTGCCCCTGTACAAAAATTACAAGAACTTAATCAATGAATGCGACTTAGATGGGGTGATTGTGACTCTGCCGAATCATTTGCATAGAGAAGCAACGGAGATCGCCGCTCGTAAGGGAATCCATGTACTAGTTGAAAAGCCCATTGCTGATACCGTGGAAGATGGAGAAGCGATGATCCAAGTATGCGCTGAACATCATGTTCAATTAATGGTAGGGCATCATCGTCGTTTTTCCAGCAGAATCAAGAAGCTGAAAGAAGTCATTGATTCAGGAATGATTGGAGAGCTTGTAGGCGTTAATATGATGTGGGTTCTTGCTAAAGATCGGCCATATTTCCAAGAGAAATGGAGAGTTTCCTCAGGGGGAGGACCTCTACTCATCAATGGTATTCACGATATTGATAACTTAAGATATGTAACAGGGTTAAACATTGAAAGTGTGTACGCCGCTGCGCGCAATATCATTAGAAACCATGCGGTTGAGGATTCAGCTTCGATTATTTTAGAAACAACCGAAGGAGCAACGATTAATTACTTTGTGTCCGATGGGGTCCCTGCACCATGGAATTACGAATTTAATCTCAGAGAAAATCCAAAGTACGTCGCCTATGATGAAAACTGCTACTATTTCTTCGGTACAAAAGGAAGTATTTCTTTTCCAAGTTTTAATGTGCACACCTACGATGAGGAGAAGTATGGTTGGGAGCATCCATTAGTGATCGAGAAATTGAATGTTGAGGAAAACGATCCGATGACTTCCGAACTGCTCAATTTTGTAGACGTATTAAGGGGGGAAGCAGAGCCAGTCGTAACCGGAAAGGATGCACTTGAAACACTAAAGGTTTTAAACGCAATAAGAGAGTCTGCTGAAAAGAAACAGAAGATGAATATTCAAACGAACGCTGTAGCAGCATATTAACTTCTCCTATCAAGGGGAAGTTTTTTTTTACCTTAAAGAGGATGAGTCAAATTTTCTGATCGTTCAAAATGTTAACGATCTAGAATATGATGTGTTTTTTTTGAACGATTAATTTTAGAGGCGAAGTGGGTTTTGTCGTTTTTTGGCTTTCCAGCATTGGCATAAATCTTGCTTATTAAATAATTGCAGATAACGAATAAGGGGGAGAGATTTAGGTTTAGGGTATTCAAGAACGAATGAAAGTGCTTACTCTAATAGGCTTGGAATGAGGTAAGAGTTATATTACCTGCAATACTTAAATGAATAAATCAGAATGGAAACTGAAAGAGGTGTAATTCAATGGAATTTGAATTTTCCGAAGAACAAATATTAATGCGTCAGACAGTCAGAAGCTTTGCTGAGAAGATGATAAAACCTAGGGCTGCGGAGATAGATGAAACAGATGAATTTCCCAAGGACATATTCAGAGAAGCAGGTAAACTTGGACTGCTCGCGATCAATTACCCAGAAGAATATGGCGGGAGTGGGGCTGATAGTATTTCAACCGTATTGGCAAGCATTGAATTGGGTCGTGTATCCGCTGCCATCGCCAATATTTGTTCCTCAGTAAGACATCATCTTTTTATTCTTAATCACTATGCTACTCCGGAACAAAAGGAAAAGTTCATGCCTGGGATGGCCAGCGGGGAGATTATCGGTTCTTTTGCTTTGACCGAGAGCAACGCCGGGTCAGACGCTACTGGCATTAAAACTACCGCAAAATTAGATGGGGACCATTACATTATTAATGGGAATAAAACCTTCATCACGCTTGGGCCGGTAGCGGACTTCACGATTGTGTTTGCGGTTACAGACCCAACTAAAGGATCGAAGGGTATCACTGCCTTTATCGTTGAAAAAGAAACGCCTGGATTTAGTGTAGGAAAGAAAGAGAAGAAGCTAGGTCAAAAAGGAAATCCAGTTTCAGATTTAATCTTCTCTGATTGCCGGGTACCTAAAAGCAATATGGTAGGGGAAGAGGGACAAGGAATCAAAATAGCTCTTCATTCATTGGACAGTGGTCGAATTGAAGTAGCGGCCCTAGCTGTAGGTCTGATGCAAGCTGCATTAGAGGATAGTGTGGCCTATGCCGAAAATAGGGTTCAGTTCGGTCAGAAGATCAGTAAATTCCAGTTGATTCAAGCAATGATTGCGGAGATGGCAACTGACCTGGATGCAGCCAGCTTGCTTACCTATCGGGCAGCTAAAATTAAAGACAGTGGAAAACCATTCACACGTGAGGCATCGATGGCTAAGTGGTTTGCTACGGAAGCGGTGATGAAGCATACGACGAATGCGATTCAAATTCACGGCGGTTATGGGTATTGTCAGGACTACTCAGTAGAACGTTATTTCCGTGATGCAAAGCTAACGCAAATTTTTGAAGGGACTAATCAAATCCAGCAAATTGTTATTGCTAGGGAGGTCATTAAACAATGGGCGAAATAGAAAGGAAATTAGCAGGGCGAGTAGCGATTGTTACAGGTGGCGGAAGTAATATTGGTACGGCCGTTGCGTGGAGGTTAGCCAGCGAGGGTGCTCAAGTGATTGTAGCAGATATTAATCACGGGGCTGCCGAAACGGTCGCAGCAAGCATTGCGGATGCTGGTTTAAAAGCTGTACCGCATCAAGTCAATGTTGTTTCAAAAAACGAAATTCAAGACATGGTACAGAGAGCAGAGCAACAATTTGGTAAGGTCGATATTCTTGCCAATATCGCTGGTATACTCGGACCCTCTTGTCCCGTAAGTGAGATTACAGAAGAGGATTGGGACAGGGTTTTAGATATTAATCTAAAAGGTACCTTCTTGTGCTGCCAGGCTGTGATAGACGGTATGATTAAGCGAGGGTATGGCCGGATCGTAAACATATCTTCCGTCTCAGGAAAAGAAGGCAACCCGATGTTGGCACCTTACGTGTCATCGAAGGCAGGAGTGATTGCCTTTACGAAATCGTTAGGAAAAGAGATTGCCACAACGGGAGTAACGGTAAACTGCATTTCTCCAACAATGATAGAAGGACCGCTGGTTAAAGAGATGAGTGAAGAGTATTTCCAATCCTTGCTGGCTAAAATTCCCATGGGACGTCTGGGAAGACCAGAAGAGGTAGCTGGAATGCTAAATTACCTTGTTTCTGAAGAGGCAGCTTTTGCCACTGGACAGTGCTATGACTTAAGTGGCGGACGTTCTGTCTATTAAATAGATCTAAAAATGACATTATTAAGGAGTGGATTCAATGAAAGCAGTTGTTAAGACTCGTCCAGAACCAGGGTTTGTAGAAGTAATTGATGTACCGATTCCCAAATTTATGCCAGATGAAGTATTAGTCAAGATCCATTCAACAGGTCTGTGCGGAACTGACATTCTATTACATGATTGGAGATATACGGGGGGGCCGTCCTGTTAATACCCTATCATTCTAGGACATGAAGGAGCCGGGGAAGTAGTAGAGGTAGGAAGTGCTGTAAAACACTTGAAGATTGGGGATCGCGTCGGGATGGAGGCCTTGCTGGGATTGGTCAGTACCACCATTGCCGCAGAGGGTATCCGAATCTGTGCCCTAACAGGAAACATATATATTGATTTTGACGGGACGTTTGCTAAATATATCGCTTTTCCTTCTGTAGACACTAACCTTTTACCAGAAAGTATTTCATACGATCAAGCGGCTTACCTTGAGCCGATTTCCATTGTTGTACATGCTATGGAAAACAATCTGGTCACCGTTGGGGATACAGTTGCGATTGTGGGACCTGGTCCGCTTGGGTTGTTCACGCTTCAGGCTGCCAAGTCTGCCGGAGCGGCAAAAGTGATGGTGGTTGGCTCTCCTTCCGATGAGTACCGTCTGCAAATTGCTAGAGACGGACAGAAGCGGTCTTTGAAGCTGGCGGTACTCCTTCCGCTACAGAACAAGCCATTTTAATGGCCAGTGGTGCAGGGAAGGTACTACTCATGGGATTTGCCAAAGAAGCCCTGGATTAATCCGTTGGTATCCATTGTTCGCCAGAACTTGATGATTAAAGGTGTGGTTGGCAGCGTGCCGGCCCATTATGAGACAGCTAATAGATGGTTAGAAAATAGCTTTGTACGAGTAGAACCGGTAATTACTCATACTTTAGGGTTTGAGGATGCTGTTAAAGGGATTAAATTAGTGAAGAATAAGCAAGCGGGAAAGGTCATGTTCCGCGCTTAACGGCTAAAGTTTGATGCTGAAAGAGTTTTACTAGGGAAATAATCCTAGTAAAACTCCAGCGTCATATACGGATTAAAGCAGTTGCAAATATAAAAATATTAGATCGATATAAACCAAAATATGAAAGAGCAGTAAGGGAGAATATATGCCGATCGGAGTTATAGTAAATGCTTTAGCGGTATTTTTTGGAGGGTTAATTGGCGCTTTTTTAGGAAATAAAGTTCCGGAACGATTGCGTATAGCTTTACCTCTCACTTTTGGGGTTGCATCGATGTCCATGGGTATTGTTTATATTGTAGAAATGAATACACTGCCTGGCGTTATCCTGTCTTTAGTCCTTGGAAGTGTCATTGGAGAATTTATAAAGCTGGAAAAGGGGATTGAATGGTGTGTGAATCACGTACGCGAATCCATCGATAAACTGTTTTCTAATAAGGGGAAGGTCGTAACGCAAGACCAATTTATGGAACAGTTTATTGCTATCCTGGTTTTGTTTTCAGCTAGTGGAACAGGAATATTCGGTGCATTAAAGGAAGGAATAACCGGAGATCATTCCGTATTACTTGCAAAATCCATTCTTGACTTCTTCACTGCAGGAATTTTTGCAACAACACTAGGTTTTATAGTTATGACCATTGCCGTTCCGCAATTTCTGATATTAATCAGTTTATTTTTAACTGCCTCATCCATACTGCCTATGACTACTCCCTTCATGATTGCTGATTTTACTGCTGTTGGTGGGATCATTATGTTGGCGACAGGTCTTCGTATAAGTGGTATAAAAGCTTTTCCCATTGCAAATATGCTGCCCGGATTAATCATTGCTATGCCCATATCGCATCTTTGGACAACCTTTATACACTAGTTTTTTGCAAAATAGGTGTAGCAAGTGAGCATGCCATCTTAGGCAGATGATAAATAAATAACAAAACTTCCGCACACTCTTCTTTCTAAAATGGTTAAAGGCATACAGGTGTTAATTGTGAGGTTTAAAGTTTAGTCCATATTTTTTGAACATTAAGAGGAGGGAATATAGTGATAATATTACGCAAGTCATTAATCTCAGTCATTACTGCTAGTATGGTTTTGATGATGGTTGGCTGCAGCTCGCAAAACAACCCTGCCAATGCTAATCCGGGTGAAGCTGCTAAGGAAACAGTTGACTACCCAACAAAAACAATAACGGGTGTAATTCCATGGGGAGCTGGTGGAGCGACAGATACCATTTCCCGTGCTATTGCACCGATCGCTGAAAAGCAATTGGGACAATCCATTATATTAACAAATAAAGCAGGTGCAACCGGTGCGATTGGTATGGAATATGTCGCCGATAAAAAGTCGGATGGCTACAATCTGTTGTTTACAGCAGAAAATGCGGCTATTTATGGTGTTCTTGGTGTTTCTAAATTAGGATTTCAAGATTTTTATCCGATTAACATCATGGCTAGAGTTATCCCTACGATTGTCGTCTCTGCAGACTCTAAATATCAAACCATGAATGATTTGGTTAAGGATGCATTGGCCAATCCCGGTAAAGTGAAGATGGGTTCTACTGGTCCGGCCGGACAACCTTTCGTTGTCACCACGATGCTTGGCTCGGTAACCAACACCGAATATAATATGGTTCCCTTCGATGGAGAAGGTCCTGCTCTTACTGCATTGCTTGGCGGACATATTGATGTGACGGTTGCAGGGTTCACGGCTGCCTATGAAAATGCAAAAGCAGGTAAAGTGCGCATTCTGTCCGTCATTAACGAAGAAAGAATTGAGCAGTTAAAAGATGTTCCGGCGATTGCCGAAGCGGTTCCGGAAATGGCAAAGTTTCTGCCTTGGGGTCCATTCTATGGCGTTTGGGTAAAAAATGATACACCTGATGATATAAAGAAAGCTTTGGTAGATGCTTTTGCTAAAGCACAGCAGGATCCACAATTCCAAAACTTTTTAAAACAAAGTGGTGCTGTTTCGGTAGGTCTCTCCGGGGATGAAGCCATTAAATACTGGCAAGAATGGCAGTCTACTACGGCTTGGCTGCTGCACGATACCGGAGAAGCGAAAGTCAGTCCGGCAGAGCTGAATATTCCAAAGAAAGAATAGGTGATTTCATGACTGCAGGTAAATTTATTCCTCCATTTTTGATTCTTATAAGTCTTGCAGTTGTAGGGCTGTCGTATACAATAGAAGGCCAAAATGTATTTGACCCTTCAACCGCATCCTTTTTTCCGTTCGTCATTGGTGTAGTGATGGTCATTTGTTCCCTCTTTATCGCCAAAGGAGGGATCGAATCTCCAAAGGACAAACATCAGGAGTCTGCTGGTGAGAAAAAAGAAGATGCCGAAGAAGAAATGGAAATGTACGAAAAAGAGATTATCACTCAAAAAGAAATTAATGTACGTCTGATTTTATTTACGATTTTGGTTATCTTGTTCGCGATCTTGATGAATTATATCAACTTTATGATTGTCTCGTTCTTGTTCCTCATCGGATCGATGCTGATGCTCAGTAAAGAAAAGAAATTTAGAAGTTTTCTTGTATCGGCGATCACTGCGGTAGCGTTTTACTATATTTTCGTTCATGTTTTTCATATTGTGTTTCCTTAGGAAAGGAGGGGTTCGATGTTAGAACAAATATTAATTCCTTTATTAGATATCAAGCTATTATTGCTAATCGCCGCTGGTACCCTGTTTGGCGTTATCAAAGGACTTCTACCAGGCCTTTCCGTTACGATGGCGGTAACCCTGCTCGTCTCCTTAACCTACACTTGGGATACAACGGCTGCCTTGGTCACTATGATTGCCGTTTTCTATGGAGGGGTTTATGGGGGAGCACGGGCAGCAATCCTCGTTAATATACCTGGATCCGCTTCTTCACTTGCAGCTACCTTTGACGGCTATCCCTTAACTAAACGAGGGGAAGCGGGGATGGCTATTGGACTTTCTACGCTGTATGCCGCTATCGGAGGTCTAATTGGTCTTTTAGTGTTATCGATGGCTGCCCCTTTCTTAGGGGAGTTTGCTCTTGGCTTTGCTGCTCGCGATTACTTTTTGATCATGCTTCTCGGCCTTCTTTTAGTTGGAGGTCTGGGCGGGGAATCGATGAGCAAAGCGATTTTTGGAGCAGGAGTAGGGATTACCCTAGGCTTGGTGGGAATGGACTCCCTCACGGGAGTTGAACGATTTACCTTTGGCAATTTGGAATTAAAGAGCGGGATTAACTATATTGCCTGTATGTTAGGTCTGTTTGGTTTATCTGAAGTGTTAATGCAACTGCATAACCTGGGAAAAACGAAAGTCGATGTCGTCATCGGCAAGCTGCTGCCTCCACTGATTTATTTAGTAAAGTTTCTGCCTTTAACACTCCGTACGTCCATAATCGGCGTTATCATTGGAGCGCTGCCTGGAGCAGGGGGAGAGATTTCAACATTAGTAGCTTATGATCACGCCAAAAAGACAGTGAAAAACCCAACTCGTCCTTTTGGTAAGGGAGCTTATGAAGGGTTAATCGCACCGGAAGTAGCAGTAATGGCCACCAATGGGGGCGCAATGATTCCGATGCTGACCTTAGGAATTCCTGGGGATGCCGTGACGGCTGTTCTTATTGGAGCCATGACGATTCACGGATTGAAGCCTGGCCCGATGCTGTTGGTAGAAACACCGGAACTATTTTGGATTGTCGTCGGGGCGGCGATGATTTCGTTAGTTTTCATTCTTATATGGGGATTATCTGCGGTATCCTTCTTTGCCAAAGTTATTTTGATTCCTAAACACATCTTGATGCCGATTATTATTTTCTTTACCGTTATCGGTTCGTATGGGATTAACAACAGTGTAGTGGACGTCTACTGGATGATCGCTTTTGGGGTCATCGGGTACTTTATGAAATTATATAAGTTTCCAACTGGACCGATGGTGTTAGGGATTATTCTCGGTCCGCTTATGGATACCTATTTAAGAAGAGCGATCATCACAGAAGAAGGAAGCGTCGTAGGATTTTTAGCCAGCTTGGTTGCTCATCCGATCAGTTTCGCTTTGACGTTTTTCGTTGTATTTTCTATCATGGCGCAAACATCGGTATATAAAAAAATGAAAGATAAGGCATTTGGTAAGTTCTCGAAAAAAACAACAGATAATGAACAACAAGCAAGTTAGAAAATTATTGTAACTAATAACATATTCATAAAAGAAACAGACGGAGATGTATCATACAAAAGGCTTGGCAATTGCCAAGCCTTTTGTCTTTTTTGGTTTGTTATTTCGTTTACTATCTTTTATTTATTTTAGAATAGACTAAAAATAATAAAAAGGTCAAATCTGCGGTTTTGGGGTTGAAAGCTACTTTCTTGGCCTGAGAGCAGCGGTAGCAGCAATAGAATAACGTAGTATTTATGTTTATTTAAAGAGGCTGACCCTATTTTTTTAGTCAGCCTTTTTTTTTGACCGATAAGCAGATTTTATAAGTTTGGGGGTGCAGAGGACCTATCATTTTTAATAAACAAGAATTCCAGTGGAACCCCGCCGAAACCTTTTTTGTTATTTTACATAATGGACCCCATCGTACCGGTAAGTCAAAGAGTTACTTAAGTTTTAAAGTGAACAAACTATCGTAACGGTATGAGCTTATGGTATTTTATACTAACTGAAAGTTCGGAATCTAGCTTGTGTGCAGTTAATTAAAAGATTAAAATAATTATAAGAAATTTAGTTTATGAAGCAAATTTAATTTGTTTGGAAAAGAACATCAATTGCATCTTCATCGAGGAGATTAATTTATCAACAATAAAATAATGGACTAGGAGCTATTAAGTATGCTTAAAAAACTTAGAATTTCTGCAATTGTCCTTATTTTAGTTTTATTGTCAGCATGTGTACCCCGTTCCAGTGAGGATCGTTCCAAAAGTAGATTAGATCAAGGAATGTCAAGTGATTCACAAATTGAGATTACCTTGTGGGATTATTTTTTTACAGCAGATCGGAGAACCGAAGCATTAGAAACACTTATTTATAACTATCAACGATTTCATCCCAATGTGAAAATTAAGAGGATCACTGTGCCGTTCGGCGACATGGTAAATAAGCTTCTTCTCAGCTCTGCTACGGGAGAATTGCCTGATTTAATCTTGGTAGACAATCCGTACCATCAAATGTTTGCTGCAGCAGGCATGTTGGAGGATATCAGTGAAAGAGTGGAAGTATGGGGCGAGAAGGATCTCTATTTCTCTGAAGCCTGGGCCTCAAACGAATACAAGGGAAAAGTTTATGGGATACCGATGGGCAGCAATAATTTAGCCTTGTACTACAATGCTGATCTGCTTCATGCCGCTGGATTAAAACCACCATCCAACTGGGATGAATTGAAAGATGCTGCAAGAAAGTTGACCAAACCAGGAGTATATGGGTTCCAGGTAACCGCTGTGCACAACGAACAGACAACCTACAGCTTCCTGCCCTTTCTTTGGCAAAGCGGTTCAGATCTCATGAATTTTGACAGTCCAGGTACGGTTGAAGCCGTAAAGCTATGGAAGGAAATGGTGGACAATGGAACGATGTCGAAAGATATTTTACACCAGGATCTGCTTACCACAAACTCACAGTTCGCGTCAGGTCATGTGGCTATGATGGTAAACGGAGGATGGATGATGGAGATTCTGGAAAAAGAAGCGACATTCAAGTGGGGAGTAGTAAATTTGCCCAAAAATAAAAAAGAAGCTACAGTGCTTGGAGGGGAAAATTGGGCTATTACGTCTACCAGTAAACAAAAGGACACAGCATGGGATTTCATCCGATTCTCTCAAGAAGAGGAAAACTTGAAGGAGTTTTTGTTGCTTACCGGTCGTATTCCGGCTAGAAAAGATTTAATTCGAGATCCTGCTTGGCAAAGTGATCCGAACAGGAAGGTGTTTGTGGACAGTATGAATATAACAAAATCGCGTGCCTTCGGTTCAAACTATCCAGAAATTTCCAAGGTAATGCAAGGTATGATCCAGCAGGTAGTGAGGGGATATCTGTCACCCGAGGACGCCGTTAAAGAGGCCGGTAAGAAAATTCGGCTTTTGCTTACCAAAAATTAAAACGCTCTCATATCCTAGCAACCAATAATCATAAGCAACCTGGGGGGGTACTAGAGATGAACATACTCATTGTAGATGATGAACCCATTATACTGAATGGTTTAAAAAGACTAATAGGTGAATGGGAGGGCTTTCGCGTTGTCGGTTGTGCAGATGACGGGGAGACTGCGTTGGAATGGCTGCAGGGTTCGGACGTTCTTCCAGATTTGATATTAACTGATATCTTTATGCAGTATATCGACGGCTTGGATTTAATTGAACAAGTGAACCGGCTCTATCCGGGGGTAAAATGTGTGATTTTATCCGGACATGGCGAGTTTCATCTCGCCCAAAAGGCAATCGATCTCAAAGTAAGCCGATATATCACAAAGCCTGTGGATCCTTCAGAGCTATTCTCTTTTCTTGAGACTATCCGAGCGGAGCTGCAAACAGAGAAAAAACAACGATTGGATTTATTAAAGAGAGAGCAGTTTGTGGCAGATGCCGCTCTTTATGTGCGTGATAAGCTATTATTTGATCTCCTCGAGGGGAGATTGCTTTCGGAGGAAGAGCTGTCGGAGTTTGCAAATTTCTTTCCGTTTTCAGTTAATGAGCCTTTCACACCGGGAGTAGTTCGCTTGCTTGAATCAAAAGCGGATTTAACTGGGCGGAGTGTTCTGCTGAAGACTGTAGCCGTGAAGCAGCTTTTCCTGGAAACCTTTTTAACGAATTCCAGAGGGTTTGTGATGATCAAGGATACAAGAACATTGGTATTCGGAATGCAATTAGACCCAGGTGTCAGGAAAGAGGTAGAGGATTTTTCTATATTGACTGAACATGTGCTGGGGATTCAGATTGCTATGGCGATGGGGGAGACGGAGAAGGGACTGCTTACTCTTCGATCTACCATCACAGACTTATACGAGAAATTGGAGAGTCGGAAGGCAGAAAACTTTATCTATCCATTCGAGCAGGAGAGGAAGCTGCGTCTAGCTTTACGCATGGGTAAACAGAGCTCATTGACGCAGGCTGACGCTGAATTCATGGACTGTCTTTTAAACGGAAATCCAAGTATGGAGTCCATTCTGCAAGGATTATACAAGTTGCTGGAATCGGTCAGTTCCCTGTTTAAAGAAATGGGAGTACCCTGTCCATCTTATCCGCCATTGTCACAGGTTCCTGTTTCTACTGCCGTAGATCGTATGAAAAAGTGGCTGCAAGCTTGCATGGACCAGCAGCAAATGCATAAGTCACAAGACACGGTAGAGGCCATAGATAAAGTGACCATGTATATGCATGAACATTACGGAGATGCTTCACTTTCCTTGCAGCAGTTGGCCGATTTGGTTTCCCTGCACCCGAATCACTTTACTCAGTTGTTTCGCAAAAATACAGGGTTATCCTGCATGCAGTTTTTGGCCCAATTACGCATGGATAAAGCAAAAGAGTTGTTGCATCAATCCGATCTAAAAATTGGTGAGATTGCAGAACGGGTCGGTTATGAGAATCCGCTGTATTTTAGTGCCTATTTCAAAAAATGGGTTGGTCTTAATCCTTCTGAATACAAAGAAAGGTTAAGGACAGATGCTTAAACAGCTATTCCTCAAGCTAAGGAAAAAAATATTCGTAAAGCTGGTCATGTTGATCATTATCCCCAATGTTCTTTTTGTTTTGATTATAAGCCAGTTGACTAATTATCAAATCGAGCAAAATTTAAGGGAGATTGATGCTACTCTTGGCATGATTGGACATGCCACAAGCAGAGAGATCCAAGCGTTATTTAAAGATGTAACAACCATGTCTAATCACATTGTGATAGATACGGAGATTCAGCGTATCCTATCCGGAAATAAAGCGGGTGATGCAGCCCCATGGAAGAAGCGCACTGATACAGATCAAAAGGAAATGGATCCATATGTCAAGTACGATATGATGGGGGCCGTTCTATCCCGATACCGAATGATTTGGAAAGATGTTTACTCCATTGCCGTTGTTAGTCAAGATGGGGATATCTATGTAACCAGTGCCACTTCCTCAGGACCAAGCTATCAGATTAATTCGGTAGATTTATCCCGTTCTTTTTTATTTAAGGAAGTATCTTCTCCTGAACAATCCGGCATGGCTTGGAGAGTGAACGATGCCCTGACTAAAAACCCCGACATGATCACCATGGCCCGTAAAATATACGGGATGTACAACTCTAGGCAAGTTATTGGGTATGTCATTATCAATTTGTCACTGGATGCAGTGAGAAGCTCCTTCGAGGTGTACAATTATTATGAAGATATGATCTTTGGTATGATAAACCAACAGCAAACCACATGGATGACCTATGAAAACAAACAGATAGTGGGAGGTGAAGGGCGTTCCCTCCCGGTTACATTCACTCCACTTCCTGATAGATTTGTTCCACTGAATTGGTATGGACGGACGTGGCGGACTGAGGTAACAAAAATGGATACTGGCGACTATTTAATTGTCGGATTAGATTCCGATTATATTGAACGAAAATCCCTGGAATTTCGCAACCAATTGTATTTGGGATTTACTTTTTTTCTGATATTGGCTTGTTTTATATCCCTCCGAGGAACGAAATTGATATCGGAACGCCTTAGAAAATTGAATAGGGCAATCAAAAGCTTTGGTCAAAAAAAATGGGGAACAAGGATTGAATTAAAAGGAAACGATGAAATCAATGACATAGCCAATACGTTTAATTCTATGGCCATTGAAATTGAAGAATTACTCGACGATGTGAAGAAACAGCAGCAGTTGAAAAGAACATTTGAATTGCGTGTACTTGAATATCAAATTAACCCGCACTTCTTATATAATACATTGGATTCTATTAACTGGCTGGCTTTGGATAGCGGTCAAAAGCAAATCAGCCAAATGGTTAATGGATTATCGAAATTGTTTCGCCTCATTCTCAGTAAAGGAAAAGAAATGATTACACTGGAAGAAGAATTTGAGATGACCAGTATTTATTTGGACATTCAAAAAATCCGATTTGGCAAACGATTTGAATACGATCTTATTCTTGAACCGGAAATCGCATCTTATCCTATTGCAAAGCTGATACTTCAGCCTATTGTGGAAAATGCAATCGTTCATGGCGTTAGGCGATTGCGAAGTCCGGGTAAGATTGTGCTTACAGGAAGAAGAATAGGCGATAGCGTGATTTTGGAGATATCGGATAATGGAGTCGGCATGTCTCCTGAAAAATTAAAAAGGCAAGTGGATTTGCTGAATGCGGATGTGCTGGAGAATGAGATGATCCCGCACTCGGGATATGGAATGAAGAATGTGGATTCCCGGTTAAAGCTTTTGTACGCTAAGGAATACAAGATGCTGATCCAATCTAGTCAGGAACAGCCATCAGGAACAAGTATTCAAATCCAAATCAAACAGGATGCCATGTTGAGAAACTTAGGGCATGAAAAAGAATAATCGACGATTTGAGCCTGAACTTATCGATAAAGTTCAGGTTTTTCATGTTTTCTCTATAACCATTCTTAAGATTCTATATATCGGAGTCTTAGTTTTCTACATTCTCAATAGAGTGTATTTACTTTATCCTTATACATGTAAACGATTTCAAAAACAAAAATTTAAATAAAAATGAAAATAGGGGGAGGTCAAAACATTATGTTAAATATTCGTAAAGCCATCATATCCGTAATCGCTTCCAGTATGCTTCTTTTGGCTGGATGCAGTACTCAAACAAGTGATTCTCAAGCAAACGCTTCCGGGGAAGAGAATTTTCCGGTGAAATCTCTCACCGGCGTTATCCAATGGGGTGCAGGTGGGAGCTTGGATACCATGTCCCGTGCCATTGGTCCATTAGTTGAAAAACATCTGGGCCAATCCCTTGTTCTAACCAATAAACCAGGAGCAACCGGCGCTATTGCCGTTTCCTATGTAAATGATAAAAAATCGGATGGATACAATTTATTATTTGCAGCAGAAAACCCAGCGCTTTATGGTGTGTTGGATATTTCCGATGTTGACTTTAAAGATTTTTATCCTGTAAGTATTTTAGCTAGGGGTGTAGCAGCCGTTGTTGTTCCAACAGATTCTAAGTATCAAACACTAGATGATTTAATCAAAGACGCAACCGCAAACCCTGGCAAAGTGAAAATGGGATCCACTGGTCCTGGAGGATTGCCTTTTACAGTCACCACCATGTTAGGTACCGTAACAAACACCGAATACAATATGGTGCCATTTGATGGAGACGGTCCTGCTTTAACCGCTCTACTAGGAAATCATCTTGATGCAAGCGTAATTGCCTTGCCTGCGGCTGTAGAAAATGCGAAAGGGGGTAAATTACGCATCCTGACCGTGTTCAACGATGAAAGAATTGAGGAAGTGAAGGATGTTCAAGCTGTTCCAGAAATCCTTCCTGAAATGAAGAAATTCTTGCCCTGGGGTCCATTCTATGGTGTTTGGGTGAAAAAAGATACGCCCGACAATGTAAAGAAAGTATTAGTTGACGCCTTCGCTAAAGCTCAACAAGAACCAGAATTCCAGGAGTTTTTGAAACAAAGGGGAGCAGTTTCCGTAGGTGTTTACGGTGATGAAGCCATCAAGTATTGGCAGGATTGGCAGTCCACGACGGCTTGGCTGTTGCAAGATGCCGGAGCAGCGAAAGTGAGTCCAGAAGAATTAAAGATACCAAAGAAGGAATAGGTGATGAGATGACTGCGGGCAAAATTATTTCTCCTTTACTGATTATCATAAGTCTTGCGGTTGTAGTGCTGTCGTATACGATCGAGGATCAGAATGTATTTGACCCTTCATCGGCTTCCTTTTTCCCATTCGTGATCGGTGTGGTCATGGTAATTTGCTCCATCTTCATTGCTAGAGGCGGGATTCAATCTCCCGCTTCTGCTCCTGAAAAGGGCAAGGATGTTGGAGGGGAAAAAGAGGAAGCAGAAGAAGAAATGGAACTGTACGAAAAAGAGATTATCACCCAAAAAGAAATCAATGTACGTCTGATTTTATTTACGATCCTGGTCATTTTGTTCGCCGTGCTCATGAATTATGCCAATTTTATGATCATTTCTTTCTTGTTTCTCATGGGATCGATGCTGTTGCTCAGTAAAGAAAAGAAGTTTAGAAGCTTTCTCGTATCGGCGATTACCTCGATGGCCTTTTACTATATTTTCGTTCATGTTTTCCATATTGTATTTCCATAGGAAAGGAGGAGTTCGATGTTAGATCAATTATTAGTCCCTTTATTAGATATCAAGCTGTTATTGCTGATCGCCGCTGGTACGCTGTTTGGAGTCATCAAAGGACTCCTGCCTGGCCTTTCCGTCACGATGGCGGTAACCCTGCTCGTTTCCCTAACCTACACCTGGGACACCACAGCTGCCTTGGTCACGATGATAGCCGTGTTTTATGGAGGCGTTTACGGTGGAGCGCGGGCAGCTATCCTTGTTAATATTCCCGGCTCCGCTTCTTCCCTGGCGGCCACCTTTGACGGATATCCCTTGACTAAACGAGGGGAAGCGGGGATGGCGATCGGGCTTTCCACCCTGTATGCCGCTATCGGAGGTCTGATTGGACTCTTGGCCTTATCGATGGCTGCCCCTTACTTAGGGGAATTCGCCCTAGGATTTGCCGCTCGCGATTACTTTTTGATCATGCTTCTCGGCCTGCTCTTAGTCGGAGGTCTGGGTGGGGAGTCGATGAGCAAAGCGATTTTTGGAGCTGGAGTAGGGATTACTCTGGGATTGGTGGGAATGGACTCCCTCACCGGGGTTGAACGATTTACCTTCGGTAATTTGGAATTAAAGAGCGGAATTAACTATATTGCTTGTATGTTAGGTCTGTTTGGTTTATCGGAAGTATTAATACAATTGCATAACCTGGGAAAAACGAAAGTGGATGTGGTCATCGGTAAACTGCTTCCTCCACTGATTTATTTAGTGAAGTTTTTGCCTTTAACACTCCGTACCTCCCTTATCGGTGTCATCATTGGGGCACTTCCTGGTGCAGGGGGAGAAATTTCTACCTTGGTCGCTTATGATCACGCTAAAAAGACAGTGAAAAACCCAACCCGCCCTTTTGGGAAGGGAGCCTATGAAGGATTAATCGCACCGGAAGTGGCAGTTATGTCCACCAATGGGGGCGCGATGATTCCGATGCTGACCCTAGGGATTCCCGGGGATGCCGTAACGGCGGTGCTCATTGGAGCCATGACGATTCATGGATTAAAGCCAGGTCCGATGCTCTTAGTGGAAACACCGGAACTATTCTGGGTCGTCGTTGGTGCGGCGATGATTTCTTTGGTGTTCATTTTGATCTGGGGATTATCTGCGGTTTCCTTTTTTGCCAAAGTTATCTTGATTCCTAAACACATCCTGATGCCGATCATTATTTTCTTTACCGTTATCGGTTCGTATGGGATTAACAACAGCGTGGTAGACGTCTATTGGATGATCGCCTTTGGAGTCATCGGGTACTTTATGAAATTGTATAAGTTTCCGACGGGACCTATGGTACTCGGGATTATTCTCGGTCCGCTGATGGACACCTATTTAAGAAGAGCGATTATTACCGAAGAAGGAAGCGTCGTAGGATTTTTAACCAGCTTAGTGGCTTATCCAATCAGTTTTGCTTTGACGTTCTTCGTGGTATTTTCCATCGTAGCTCAAACGTCGTTTTATAAGCAGTTAAAAGATAAAGCCTTCGGTAAATTTTCAAATAAAGCAACTGATGAACAACAAGCAAGTTAACCATTTCGCACTTGTGCAAGAACCACAAAATGGTGATGAATTCCGCGACTGCTTTGTCGCTTTAGATATCACATTATCTGATAAGGATAAGCAATGGGTTAATCAAGAAGAGAAAAAGCAAATAGAAGTACATTCCTAAAACTCATAGATTCTATGAGTTTTATTCGTTTTATTAATACGAAAAACGGAGATATATTAGGATGAAAATAAACTACAAGAATGTTAGCTAAGGAGACAGGTTATGTACGTATGGATTTATTCTTTACTCATTTTCATCTATATCGTTAATCGATTATTCCCTACTCCAATCCTTTCTTATACAGTAGGAATCTTCGCCGTCATTGCCTTAGTCATATCGTTTAGAAAAGCGTCGGGTCTTTATTTTAGGACTGGCTTGTTTTTTCTTCTATCAGGTATTGCTTTATTTATTTATTTTGGTTCACCATGGTATCATTTTTTTCTCCATTTTGAGAGTATGATGGGGTTACTATCTTTCTTTTTGATGCTGCCATTTATCAATACGCTGATTCATATCGGTCATTTTGACACCCAATTAAATCAGCTGCTCAATCTAAAAACCACGAATTTATCGCAACTATATATGAAAAGTTCTTTAGTTTCCCATATCCTTGGAATTTTTCTTAATGTAGCCACCGCACCTTTATTAGTGAAGTCTTTATCTTTTTCCTTAAATTCATTGCAGGACGGTATACGGAATCGTTTCTATACACGGAGTTTATTAAGAGCTTATGCTTTGTGTTTAACCTGGAGCCCATTAGAAGTACTCGTGAGTATGTCTATCGATTCTACGAATGTGAAATATTATGATATATTTCCGATAACACTTCTGCTAGCTTTCTTTTTTATTTTAATAGATTGGGCCCTTTTCAAGAATGGAAAAAGCAGTGACTTGCCAATTCCCCTAAAGAATTCAACCAATATAAATATCAGCAGGGTCAAACGGAAAATCCTGCAGCTCATGGCGATGTTATTAATGTTTACTTTAGTTGTTTCCTTGGTTGATCATTGGATTGGATATGGTTTTCTCTTTTCCGTTGTTCTTGTTATTGTTCCCTTTTCTTTACTGGTGGCTTTGTCATTAAAAAAGGTAAAACAGTACCTTTCCATTACCATTCCACATTGGCAGCAACGAACACAGAATCTGTATAACTTTTTCTTCATGTTCTTAAGTGCTGGTTTGTTTGTTGAGATGGTAACTCAAACCCAATGGGTAATGCAAATTCAGGCGTTTTTTGCCCACTATGCAGATCAAGTTCTTGTTTTTTATCTATTTATCGGAGTTTATTTTGTATTCTCATCGCTTGTGGGATTTCATCCTTTAATCTCCCTCGCTCTTATTATAGAAATGCTGAATCCAGTGTTTGGGCAATTATCCGCCATTCCTACAGCTCTCGTATTAATCTCTTGCAGTCTGGCATCAGGGATGTATAGCCCTTATAATATTTCCGTCTCCCTGCTGTCTAGTGAAATGAAAGTTAATCCTTATCGGATTACCCAATGGAATATCGGATTTGCTTTATGTTACATGTTTATAAGCATAAGCTTGGCCTATTTAATTCATCTAATAGCGTAGTAATGATTACGAAGCCTCCTGATTTAGAGGCTTAATTTTTTTGGCATAAAAATTGCTAATATTATGATTGTTGGATCCAATATAAAAGAATAGTGAGGTGCTTTAAATCTTGAATAATAACCAGGTAATAAGATGGGGGATATTAGGCGCAGCCAAGTGTGCGAAAGAACGATTAATCCCTGCAATTCTAGCAGCTAAGAATGCCGAGTTATGTGCTATTGCCAGCAGAGGCGACGAAAAGGCCAGGAAATTTACCCAGGAATTTGGTATCCCGCGTACTTACGGGAGGTACGAAGATCTTCTTCAGGATCCAGATATTGATGCCATTTATATTCCGTTGCCCAATCATTTACATGCAGAGTGGACTATACGGGCTGCTGAAGCGGGGAAGCATGTACTATGTGAGAAACCGGCAGCCATGAATGCACAAGGTGTTCAAGCCATGGTCACGGCTTGCCGTAACCATGGTGTGGTGTTCATGGAGGCCTTTGCCTTTCGTTGTCATCCTCAGTGGCACCGTTTGAGGGAAATCCTTGATTCGGGTTATATCGGGGACGTTAGAAATGTACAGGCTCACTACTCTATTTTAGTAGAGAATCAAGACAATATCCGTCTAAACCCGCTCACGGGCGGCGGTTCGCTTTATGATGTGGGTTCCTATTGTATCAATGCTATTCGATTTATTATGGGCGATGAACCAGAAGAAGTACGTGCCATATCCCACTTTGCACCCGATAAGGTAGTGGATCTATCTACTTCCGCCGTGTTGAAATTCCCTGGAGGACGCTTAGCTCAATTTGAATGCTCGATTGAAAGCGTACACAAGCAATTAGTTGAAATTACCGGGACTAAAGGCGGGATTAAGGTTAGCTGGCCGTTTCGTCATCCAAGCCTCAACATCCAAAAGAATGACAAGGAAGTGAAAGAGGTTTTTGAATTTCAGCTGGATGAGTATACGGCACAAGTGGAGCACTTTGGTGATTGTATTCTATCAGGACAATCCCTATGGTATGGTCCTGAGGAGTCAATTGCGAACATGAAAGTGATTGATGCCATCTATCAGGCTACTAAGCAGGGATTAAAACAGGAGATAAAATAGAGGCTGTCGATTAACTGGACTGGTTGGTCTAGTTCAGGGGAATTTAAAGGGAAGAACTTCAGCTATTTGTAAAAAGTATGTTCAAAGTGGTCTAATAAGCGAAAAAACTTCTTCTATTGACTCTATTAGATCAATAAAAACGGATACAAATCCCAAATAGCGGAACTTTTTATCGCTATTCAGCCATTTTTCAAACAATCTATAAAAATAGAGAAAGAATTTCCCCTGAGGCCCTATGACCCTAGAAAGTAGTTAAACGGAGGTCTCATTTAACCTTTTAAAATATCCCTTTACCCGATTAAAAAATGAACAACCATAAATAAGGATGTTTTATAATTTAACGTTTTATGTGTGTGTTTTGTTGGTTGAAAAAAGAGAGGGGCTTGAATCATGCAAAAAAATCAAGTAATCAAGTGGGGGATTTTAGGTGCGGCCAGGATTGCTGTAGAAAGGCAATTTCCCGCGATACACCGGGCAAAAAACGCGGAATTATATGCTATTGCCAGCAGAAATGAGGAAAAGGCGAGGAGTCTTGCCCATGACCATGGTATCCCTCATGTCTATGGCAGTTATGAGGATCTTCTTCAAGATCCGGAAATTGATGCCGTCTATATTCCACTGCCGAACCATTTACATGCGGAGTGGACGATTCGGGCTGCTCAGTCCGGGAAGCATGTATTATGCGAAAAACCGGCTGCCATCCATCCCGGTGAAGTCCAAGAGATAATTACGGCATGCCGCCAGCATGGTGTGGTATTTATGGAGGCCTTTGCTTTCCGCTGCCACCCACAGTGGCAGCGCTTGAAGGAAATCCTGAATTCAGGTCGTATAGGCGAGATTCGTAATGTGCAGGCCCGTTACTCGATTTCGGTAGAGGATCCAACCGATATTCGCTTAAATCCTTTAATGGGAGGAGGGTCTGTTTATGATATTGGTTCCTATTGTGTCAATGGAATCAGGTTTATTATAGGAGAGGAACCCGAAGAAGTGCGCGGTTTAGCCCATTTTGCTCCCGATGGAGTGGTCGATTTAGCTGCGGCTGTTTCTATGAAATTCCCGGGAGGACGGATTGCCCAATTTGACTGCTCATTTGAAAGCGTGTATAATCAATCGCTTGAGATTACAGGAACCGAGGGAATCATTAAAATTCATTGGCCGTTTCGCCATCCAAGCTTCAAAATTCAAAAGGATGGTAAAGAAGAGTCGGAGATCTTTGATTTCCAGCTGGATGAGTATACCGCACAGGTGGAGCACTTTGGCGATTGTGTTTTAACCGGACAAACCTTATGGTATGGTTCTGAGGAGACAGCAGCTAACATGAAAGTAATCGATGCTGTCTACCAATCTATGAAGCTGGGAATCAAACAAGAAGTAAAATAGGCCGTAAAAAACTCTCCACATGCTGGAGAGTTTTTTTGTTGGCATAAAAATTGCTGATAGATGTGAATAGTTATTCAATAAGGGAGGTACAAAGAGATGAACTTTGAGAATATTGTCGTTTATAAAGATGGGGTGATTGGCGTCATTAAACTAAATCGTCCCGAGGTGAGAAATGCGCTGGATGCCAGAACCCTGCATGAGATTGAACAAGCGATGGTCCAGTGGGAAAGGCATGAGGATGTTAGAGTGATTATCTTTACCGGCGAGGGGGACAAGTCTTTCGCAGCAGGGGCTGATATTCGTCAGCTTCGTGAGAAAACGGCGGTGGATGCTTTATATCCAGGTTTGTCGGGCATTTGCCAAAAAATTGAGAACTTCAGCAAGGTGACCATTGCTGCGGTAAATGGGTATGCGCTTGGCGGAGGCTGCGAGTTAGCTCTTGCTTGTGATATACGTGTTGCATCTGTGGATGCAAAGTTTGGACTGCCTGAATTAAACTTAGCCATTATTCCAGGTGCAGGAGGAACACAGCGTTTAGCGAGAATTATCGGAAAAGGCCGAGCCATGGATATGATTTTAACAGGGGAAATCATCTCAGCGAAAAAAGCAGAGGAATTTGGCATGGTATCAGCTGTTGTCCCCATTGAAGAGCTTTGGCAGACCGTATTAGATAAAGCATCGAAGATCCTAGCAAAAGGGCCGTTAGCTGTCCGGTTAGCGAAAACAGTCGTTCATCGCGGCTATGATGCGGATATGGGTACCGCTTTAATGCTGGAAAAACTGTCCCAAGCGATCTTGTTTAGTTCAGAGGATAAACTGGAAGGAACTACTGCCTTTTTAGAGAAAAGATCGCCACATTATAAAGGAAAATAAATAATTTAACGATACCGTTTTAAATATGAACAACAACGTTTAATCTTTAAACATTGCAGACGTTAAAAAACTGAACACCAAATCAAATATGCAGCGAAAAAGGCACAAAACCATGTTGGCATCGTTCTTGCAATGAACTATAGGCAGAAAATAAAACATCAAGATTCATTTTACCCTCGTGGTTGAATGAACTTGCTTTCCAAAGAGAGGGGAATAAGAGAGATGGACTTTCAACTTAGCGCAGAACAATTAGAACTTAAAAAATGGGCAAGAGATTTAGCTAGAGAAAAATTTTCTGAAAAAGCATATACATGGGTTAAAAATAATGAAACACCTTGGGAAAATGCACGGATTTTAGCAGAGAACGGATTAATGGGGATGACGCTTCCTGAAGAAGATGGCGGTCAAGGAATGACCTTGATGGAAGCTGTTATTGTTATGGAAGAGATTGCAAAGGTATGTCCAAACACTGCGGACATGTTCCAAGCAGGAAACTTCGGTGCGATCCGTCAGCTGGCTGCTTTCGGTTCTAAAAAATTGAAGGAGCAGGTACTGCCAGACCTATTAGCTGGTAAAAAGTTGGTGTCTGTGGGGATGTCTGAACCGAATGCAGGTTCCGCTACAACCGACTTACGGACGAAAGCGCGTATTGAAGGCGATAAAGTCATCATCAATGGTTCTAAAATCTTTAATACACATGGACCGCACAACTCTTATTATGTCATTTGGGTTAAATTTGGAGACAGCGTAAGCACGGCTGGTGCTGTGTTAGTACCACGGGATGCAAAAGGATTCACGGTTGGTAAAACAGAAACCCATATGTCCGGAGAAGAACACTGTGCGTTATACATGGAAGAATGCGAAGTGCCGGTTGAAAATATTTTAGTCCCAGACAATGGATTTAAAAGATTGTTTACGATGTTCAATATCGAACGTATGGGAAATACTTCCCGATGCCTAGCGTTGGCTCAAGCTGCTTTTGATATGGCTGTGCAGCATGCTAAAGAAAGAGAACAGTTTGGCCGTTCCCTTTGCGAATTCCAAGGTATTCAATGGAAGATTGCAGAAATGAAAATGAAGCTGGAAGCCGGTAGATTACTGCTGTACCGTGCTGCAACTAACGCTGATAAAGGAGCTCCAAGCCCGCTTGAATCCTCCATTGCTAAATGTTATATCAATACTTCTGCTTTCGAGGTGGCACACGAAGCTTTACAGATTTTCGGAGGCTATGGTTATTCCACCGAATATCCTCTGGAGTATATCTTCAAGAGAATTAGAGGTTGGATGATTGCCGGAGGTACACCGGAAATGTTGAAAAATAAAATTGCTGAAGATGTATTCGAAATGAAATTTAGCCAGCGGAAGAAATAGGTGGAGGGAGAAAACATGGCTCATAACGTAACTTTAGAACAAGATTCTACAACGGAAAACAGCGCAGCACATTTTTTAATGGAATATGAAGGTGCCAGTCTCCTTAGTGATCTGGGTCTTCCCGTTGCGGAGTCCCAATTGGCGCAGGATGAACAGCAAGCTATCGACTTTGCGGAAAAGATCGGCTATCCAGTCGTTTTAAAAGGGATGTCAAGAGATATCGTCCATAAGACAGAAGCGGGTATTGTAAAAGTGAATATCCAAAATCAGCAAGAATTAGCTCAAGCGTTCCGTGAAATTATGGCCAACGCCATGAACTACAACAAGGATGCGGTTATGGCGGGAATTCTTGTGCAGAAAATGGCGTCAAGAGGACTTGAGCTGATCTTCGGAATTAAAAAAGATCCAGTATTCGGCCATCAGCTCATACTTGGTTTAGGTGGAATCCTCGTGGAAATTATGAAAGATTTCAGCATGCGGATGATGCCTGTTTCAGAAAATGAAGTCAAGCAAATGGTCAGTGAGCTCAAAGGCTATCCTTTAATCAAGGGATACCGGGGGCAGCGTGGAATCAATCAGCAGGTACTAGAAGATATCTGCTTAGGCCTCAATAAATTAGTTGAACAAAATCCAAATATTGAAGAATTGGATTTAAATCCTGTGATCTTTACGAACGATGAAGCTGTGATCTGTGACGTTCGTATCTTATTAGGGGATTCAAATCAAGAAGAAAAGAAGACCAGCAGACCTTTAGACCATGTGGAATATATGATCAATCCACGTTCTATTGCTGTAGTAGGGGCTTCTACCAATGAAAAGAAAAATGGCGGAAGGCTTTTCCGTTATATTGTAGAAAATCAGTATTCTGGTAAATTATATCCTATTAATCCAGGTGCCAAGGAAATCAAAGGATATCAAGCGTATCCTAGTTTGCTGGAAGTACCTGAAGACATAGATTTGGCCTGTATCATTGTCGACTCCAAGCAGGTTCCGCAGGTCTTGGAAGACTGTATTGTGAGAAATGTAAAAGCGGCTATTATTTACTCTTCTGGATTTGCCGAAATCGGAGAAGAAGGTAAACAGCTTCAGGAGCAAATCTTGTCTATAGCTGAACGCGGCAATATTCGACTGCTTGGACCAAATTCAATTGGGATTGCCAGCCCGTCCAAAAACGTTTATACCGCATTTGGTGCTGCGCTGGAATCAAAAGTGAAGCATCAAGGAAACATTGGCTTTGTTTCGCAAAGTGGAGCGATGGGAAGTGCTCTTTTAAGCCGAGCTTGGGAGCAGGGTGCAGGATTCAGCCGTTGGGTCAGTGTAGCCAACGAAGCGGATTTAACGACTTCTGATTTCATCGAAGTATTGGCCGATGATGAATTGACCAAGGTCATTACCGTGTTTATGGAAGGAATTAAAGACGTTAAGGCTTTTGAAAGAGCCACTAAAAAAGCGATTGAGAATAAAAAGCCTGTATTGGTTTTCAAAACAGGAAGGTCCAGTGTGGGTAAGCGTGCTGTTCAATCCCATACCGGTTCCATAGCTGGAGATGATGCGGTTTACTCTGCCGCTTTTGATAAATTTGGTGTTCTTCGCATGAAAAATCTAGAAGAATTAATTGATGTATCGAGAGCATTCGGTATTCAACCTCTTCCTAAAGGAAATAGAATTGGGATTCTTACAGCTTCAGGTGGAGCATGCAGTGTAATCGCGGATCTTTGTTCAGAAAGAGGCTTAGAGGTGCCGGAATTAACTAAATCTTCAGAGGCTATTAAACAATTAATTCCTCCATTTGGTTCGGCGCAAAATCCAGTCGATGTTACCGCTGAAGTCATTGCCAAACCAGAAATGTTTAAGAAAGTGCTGGAAACCTTGGCAGCGGATCCTGATGTCGATGCCGTCATCGTGATGCTGACCACCAATTCCGACCCGGGTGCAACCGTCATTGCCGAAGCGATTACGGATGTGTTTAAGAGCCAAGATAAGCCAATTGTTGTTGGTCGCTTAGGAGCGGAAATGATTGCTCCACAGGCTATGGCATTCTATCAGGAAGAAAAATTCCCGGTATACCCAACTCCGGAAAGAGTTGTAAATGTAATGGAATATCTTGTGAAATACAGTCAGATTCTCAAGTAGAAGGAGGCCGCAGCATGAAAAACATCGCGGTAATCGGAAGTGGATTAATGGGCAGAGGGATTGCCTATGCCGCTGCGCAGAGCGGATATCAAGTGCATCTTCAGGATATTCAGCCCAAAGCGCTTGAGGTAGCGAAAGACTATATCGCATCCGAAATGAAAAAAGCAGTAGAACGCGGATATATGCAGCCAGGGGAAGATGAAGCGTCCTTAAACCGCATCACCTTTACCACAAGCATCGAGGAAGCGGCTATGCAAGCAGATCTAGTAATTGAGGCTGTTTTAGAAAAGATGGATTTAAAGGTGGAGGTCTTTAAGAAGTTGGATGAAATCTGTCCGAGTCATACGATTTTGGCAACCAATACTTCCACGATGAGTCCAACGGAAATTGCGGCTCAAACCTCCCGTCCGGATAAATGTATTGCGATGCACTTTTTCAATCCGCCTCACAAAATGAAGCTAGTGGAAATTGTGAGAGGATTGGATACATCAGATGAAACGGTTGAGATCGCCAAGCAGGTGTCTCGCAAAATGAAAAAAGAAACTGTTGAAGTCAATGAATTTCCTGGTTTTGTCACCAGTCGCATGAATTGTTTGATTGGAAATGAAGCCATGAATATGCTGATGGAAGGCGTAGCCTCGGCAGAAGACATCGATAAAGCGATGAAGCTTGGATTGAATCATCCCATGGGACCGCTTGAATTGGCTGACCTTGTAGGCTTAGACACGCGATTGCGGAATATGGAATATCTGTATCAAACCCTTGGCGAAAAATACCGGCCGTGCCCGCTGATCATTAAATATGTGAAAGCTGGAAGACTAGGGCGGAAATCGGGAGCCGGATTCTATAAATACGAATGATAGTAGGAGTGGTAGACGTGCGTAATGCAGTCATAGTCGATTCAGTTCGGACAGCGATCGGGCGACTCGGAGGAAGCTTCAGAGATGTAGAGGTCGATTTTTTAGCAGCTAAAGTGATTGACGAAATTCTTGTCCGCACCGGTATCGAAAAAAGCGTAGTAGAAGAAGTCATTCTGGGTCAGGGGAAACAAAGTACGGATTCGCCCAATTTGGCCAGACTTGCCCTGCTGCGTGCCGGGCTTCCCATTGAGGTTCCTGGATACACCGTTCACCGCCAATGTGGATCTGGCGTACAAGCGGTAAATAATGCGGTTCAGCAAATCCAATGCGGGCTGTCGGATGTCATTGTTGCCGGCGGAGCCGAGAGCATGAGTACAGCTCCTTACTATTTAAGAAATGCAAGATATGGATATGGAGCTGGAAATGGACAGATTTTAGACCCCAATACGGAAAGTCAGCCGCGGTCCCAACCGATGGAGGTATATGGACAGCTTACGATGGGAATGACAGCTGAAAACCTAGCTGAAAAATACAACATCTCCCGTGAAGAACAGGATGAGTTTGCCGTACGCAGTCAAAATCTGGCTAGCGAGGCGATTGAAAAAGGATATTTTAAAGGGCAAGTCGTTCCTTATGAAATCAGGACTAAAAAAGAAACCATCTTCATTGATACGGACGAGCATCCCCGCCAAACATCTGTTGCCCAATTATCCAAGTTAAAACCGGTTTTTAAAGCAGGCGGTTCTGTTACAGCTGGAAACAGTAGCGGCAGAAATGATGGTGCCTCTGCCCTGTTGCTGATGTCGGAAGAGGCAGCTTGTAAATATGGAGTGAGGCCAAAAGCCAGAGTCATCGCTCAGGCTGCAGCCGGAGTTTCACCGGACATCATGGGTATTGGACCGGTTCCTGCAACGATGAAAGCATTGAAAATGGCTGGTTTAACCTTATCGGATATCGGCCTGATTGAATTAAACGAAGCATTTTCGGCTCAAGCCTTGGCCGTCATCAAGGAATGGAATGTGGGTCTGGATCGGATTAATGTCAATGGAGGAGCCATTGCTTTGGGACATCCTATCGGTGCTTCCGGTGCCATTCTCATAACCAAACTTCTGCACGAAATGAAACGCCGGGGAGAAAAGTATGGACTAGTTACGCTCTGCATCGCAGGCGGCCTAGGCATTACCACCATTGTAGAAAATTTACAGGTGTAAGACCAAAGATAACGAACGAAAAGGAGAGAATAACATGAATATCTTAGTATGTATCAAACAAACCTTTGATACGGAAGAAAAGATTGTGATCAAAGGCGGTCAAATCAATGAAGATGGCGTGGAATTTATCTTAAATCCCTATGATGAATTTGCCGTAGAAGAGGCTGTGAAAATTAAAGAAGAAACAGGAGCAGAAGTGACGGTATTGACTGTCGGTCCAGATCGTGCAGAAACTGCTCTTCGTACCGCTTTGGCTATGGGTGCAGATAAAGGGATTATTATTGAAGCAGATGGAGTAGATGCTGACGAATATACAATCTCGAAGTGGATTGCATCCGCTGTGAAGGATCGACAATTCGATTTGATTCTATGCGGAAATATGGCTGTTGATTCCGGTGCTGGTCAGGTTGCGATCCGTATCGCTGAAGAATTGCAAATGGCGCATGTTTCTGCCATTACCAAATTGACTTTAGATGGAACAAAAGCTGCAGTAGAAAGAGACGTAGAAGGGGATGTCGAAGTGATCGAAGTAGCTCTGCCGTTCCTAGCTACTGCCCAACAAGGCCTGAATGAGCCGCGTTATCCATCCCTTCCAGGAATTATGAAAGCTAAGAAAAAACCTTTAGAGCGTTTGTCGATCGATGATTTACAGGTTTCCGGAGATGCAGCAGCTCGTACTGCGGTTCTTGAGCAGTTCTTACCTGCTAAGAAACAAGCTGGACGTATTTTACAAGGTGAAATTCCGCAGCAGGTCAACGAATTAGCTCAGCTTCTTCGCAACGAAGCAAAAGTAATCTAATCGAGTTCCTTAAGAGAGGCAATCATCATTGGGGAAAATATTATTCGACGTTGGTCATCAGCTCATATAAATGGAGGTCGAAATTCATGAGTAAAAAAGTTCTTGTACTTGCTGAAATCAAGGATGAAAAATTGAGAAATGTTTCGTTTGAAGCGTTAACGGTAGCTCGTCAAGTAGCTAAAGGAGGAGAAGTTGCAGCGGCATTGTTCGGCACTGGTGCAGCAGCCTATGCGGAGGAGATCAGTAAGTATGGAGCTGACAAGCTGTATATTGCTGATGATGAAAAGCTGGCGTCTTATACGACAGATGCTTATGCCCAAGCGCTGCAGCAGTTGATTCAAAAAGTAGAAGCAGATGTGATCCTGATGGGCCATACTTCGATGGGGAAAGATTTAGCACCACGAGTGGCAGCTCGTTTAGGTATGGGTTTAATTTCGGATTGTACAGGAGCTGCTTCCCAAGATGGCCAAGTCGTGTTTACCCGTCCAATCTATTCAGGAAAAGCATTCCAAAAGAAAGTCTTAAAAGATGGAAAAGGCTTTGCCACCCTGCGTGCTAATAACTTTGAAATTGTAGAAAACGCAGTGCAAACGGAACAACTTTCTTTCCAACCAGAGATTACGGATTTACGTACAATTGTTAAAGATGTGGTTAGAAAAGCCGTTGGCGGAGTAGACCTCAGTGAAGCTAAAGTGATTGTATCCGGCGGCCGCGGGGTGAAAAGTGCGGAAGGATTTAAAGTGCTTCAGCAGTTGGCAGACGTGCTTGGCGGAGCAGTAGGCGCTTCCCGTGGCGCTTGTGATGCCGACTATTGCGATTATTCCTTGCAAATCGGACAAACCGGAAAAGTTGTAACTCCAGATCTCTATATTGCATGCGGAATTTCCGGAGCTATCCAGCATTTAGCGGGGATGTCTAATTCTAAAATTATCGTGGCCATTAACAAGGATCCAGAAGCTCCTATTTTCCAAGTGGCTGACTACGGGATCATAGGAGATCTGTTCGAAGTCCTTCCTATCCTTACTGATGAGATCAAGAAGATGCTAGAAGTAAGCTACGCATAAAATTAGGATATAAGACTAGCATCTTAGATAGATATGCAAAGGGGGGACATGCAATGAGAAAAACCGAACCGGGAATGAGCCCTTTTTGGGATTATATCGGAATGAAGGAAATGATCATTGAAAATGGGTATGCCGAATTAAGAATTGATATTACTTCAAATCTGCATCAAAGGAGAGGGTCTGTTCATGGAGGAGTACTAGCTACACTTATCGATGGAGCAGTCGGATCTGCTGTACGTTCTGTCCTTTCGGAAGAAGAGATTTCGCCAACAGTAGAGTTGAAGATCAATTACATTCGGCCTGCTGTAGGAGAATATCTGATTGCTAAAGCCAAACTATATCACCGTGGGGGAAAATTGGCAGTCGGTCAGGCGGAAATTTTTGATTCGAATGAAAAACTGGTAGCTATAGGCACTGCAACCTTTATGATTCTGAATAAAAGATAATAGAGTAGATCGTGCATTAGATAAGGGGAGAAAATGTTGGAAGCATTCAGATATGTTCGGGAATCCAGGTCTATAAAATCTAGCCATGTTCTTCCCCCAGATACAAATTGTCACGGTACTTTATATGGTGGAAGGCTAATGGCGCATATTGACGATGTCGCAGCGCTTACTGCTATGAAACATTCGCACTGTCGTGTAGTAACCGCTTCAACGGATTCTATTGATTTTTTGTGTCCGATAAAAGTTGATGATGAAGTTTGTCTAGAATCCTTTGTTACATGGACACATAAAACTTCGATGGAAGTATTTGTGAAAGTGATAGCCATACATTTACTCACAGGTGAAAGGACCGTTTGTGCCACTTCTTTTTTGACTTTTGTAGCACTAGATCAAGAAGGTCGTCCTACTCTTGTTCCTAAGATTATACCAGAAACACCTGAAGAAACACTTCTAAATGAACAGGCTCCCAAAAGAGCTGAAGCTCGACGTATGCGTAGAATGGAAACATTGGGAACAAAATATCCTTGGGAAAGTATGACAAGCGTTTTATAGTGTTCGTTTAACACTGCTAATTTGCTCAATAGATTATTGAGCAAATAGTGGAGTGTTTGACACACTCTGATTCATGCAGAAGCTTGCATGACTCCAGTCCTTATTGGTGGAGGGATATTCATCTCTCCCAATTTTCTTTAATTAATTAAGTTAGAGCAAATAATTTGTTAGATCGATCTTTTATGGAGAGTGAAATAAAATGAGGTTACGTAAGCGTCTAATAAGTCAGTGTATGGAAACTTCCCTAAGTCTTTGAGACAATCT
>NZ_JBEGDL010000028.1:0-72185 GCF_040813775.1 Ammoniphilus soli | reverse complement strand
TTCCCTTATTATCTATTTCTTAAAACAATTAGTAATTCCTTCTTTAACATTACTTCCAGAGAGCGGAGTAAACGGACTGCGGATAATTCCATCGCGAAAATACAATTATACGCGAAATAAACAAAGTGTTAATTCACCGTTTACCGTGGCATTTTTCAGCGGTTGAATAACAATAAATAGACAATCCGGCTGTTCTATTTTTTTCTATACCATAACGCGAATTCTTTTACTTGATTTTTATGATAGTCACTAAATCCTGAAACATGGTTAATTAACTGATCCCAGTTGGCTTCTAATAAAACAGGAATTTCAGTTGTTCTTGATTTTCTGGATAGAGTAAATAATAGTTCAAAACTCATAAGACAAAGGTATTCATTACGTTGTTCCATCGTAAGTTGGACAATTTGCGGGATTAAGTTGAAGCATTCTTCTGCTGTTAATCCAAAAGTTAATTCTTCTTCCAACTTAGAAAAGAACCATTCATCTTCATTTAATTTTTCTTCCCAATCGGTTGTTTTTCCTAAGAATTCATCTCTTAGATTTTTCACCGTGGTATCCCCCGACAATAATTAGATACGATTAAATACTTCTTTGAGGATAATTATATCAAAATTAACGATGGTTTCCGTTTCCTGTCATTACCAAACTAAGGACTTTGCGTATAATTCTCGCGTATAACTCTCCTTCCACGCGACTTCTACCCTTAATTTGATAAGGTTTAAAGGCACAACCCCTTATTAACGGGCAAAAAAATCCGCGTGTAATTATTTAACTGCACTTTTTCCACCGGAAAACGCCGCATGTAACACAAGAAATCTTTTGTGTTACATTAGAAAAAAGCCATCCTTTTTAAGACATGATGGCTTTGTGTTTATGTATGGTGGAGCATAGTGGGATCGAACCCCCACTACACTGCCAGTGTAGCGCTCTCCCAGCTGAGCTAATGCCCCAATATAATATGCCTATAAGCACCAATCTATATGAACTTCTTTCGAAAGAAAATGGTGCCGGCTAAAGGACTTAACCCTCAACCCCCTGATTACAAGTCAGGTGCTCTCCAATTGAGCTAAGCCGCTTTCATAGATGGATACCAAAAATCATTAGTAAATGCCTGTCAAACCAACATGGATATTCCATTCGAATTCATTTACAGGATATGTTCAATATGACAAGGTGTTTTATAAAATAAAAAAGATAGTCTTTTCGGTTGTATTTGTGTTTAAATTTTTAAATTTACCGTCAATAATTTGAATAATGCAGTATAGGAACAATTGTGGCTGGCCAGCTCACCTATACATAACGCACACGGATCGTAAAGAGCGCTCAAGTAAGGATATATGAGTGTTCGTATATTTAGCCTGAATTGCTGAAGCACCAAAGGGTATGGAGAAGTTCCGGAACCTCCTTTGCAGCAGTTCGGGCTATTCGAGTTGGCTTGGTAAGTTGCTCAACCACCTGATAGCTTTAAAAAACTGTCTAGGAGTAAGGTCCCTAAAACGATAAGGGGTTTATATTGCAATTGTTTTGGTCATGAGTCTTCTTTATTGATTTAAATAACACTGAAGATACTGATAGTCTTCGATTAATAGTAACACAATAGCAATAATATACATTCGATTTCGCTCAATTGTTTTTCTGCTTACCGTCACATGTTGCATCAATTCTTTAATGGGTAGTTTTCTTTTTTCTAAAAATAGTGATCTTAATTGTATGTTATCGACTATCATACGCGCCATTTGGATAGCATTCTGTCTAGCATCCGCATGTTTGGGAGATCGGTCCGCAAGATCCATAAGATCAATGTTATATTCCTTCAACTTTTCCTTATAATGTTGGATTTCTTCTCGTCGTAAGCTCGCTTCATGGTCAAGCTCATACTGTTGTAAAGAAATCTGAATTTCTAGGGAAGATAAGTCTAATTTTTCTCCGCCTTGGACGGAATATTCGTACGAAAGCTGTCCACGATGCCTAACTTGCTTACGTATAAAGTCAATCACACGACGCCTGATCACCAGATCTGCAAGGAAAGAAACGAACTTCCTTTTTCCTTTGTATATTGCATAACCGCTTCATCAAAAGCTGCTAAAGCTACACTAAACTCATCATCCTTAGTCGAGTCAATATATCTCTTACAAACTTTATAGGTTACCTGAGCTATAAACGCAGTGGATTGCTGGATTAAAAGGTTACGCACTTCCTGATTACCTTCCTGGGCAAGCTTTACTTTTTTCTCTAGTTCCTCCTTCTCCAGGAGAGGATAGGAAGAACGCTTCTCAAGAAAGGATCTTAGAGACATATCGATCCCTCACTTATGTTGTAAACCATTTTATCAGGATTACACCGTTTTTTTATACTTTAGATTACCAATGAGAGAACCAAAGGGATACCGTAAAAATATGGTTATCCCTTTTGCTTTCATCTATCACTCTTTCTAGCATTAACTATTATCTTTCCTTAAGACTATTGAGAGATTGAACAGTTCTTAAATATAAGATCACTCAAATGATGGCAGCTTTTAATAAAACACAGGAGTTGGTTTTCCGTTTCATTAGCCGGACGAGAAAGATAAATGGTTATTTTTTCTTTTTTTCGAGCTATATGTACTTCTAAAAGCCACTTGGTTTGAAGATCCGTTTTGTATCCAAGCTTTAAACCAATCAGTCTAAATTCTTTGACATCAATGGACGACATGATGGACACCCTTCCTATATCAACACCATCAGATGTAATGGACAAAACAATATTTCTGAATTATAAAGCATAGGTAGGTATGTCCATTTTATGACCAAAACGGAAAAATTTTTATTAAAAGAGAATTTAGCCTAACTTTTCATCCATTTTACCGTTCATGAGTTCAGTCATCTTCGTATGGTCTACATTCGAAGAGGGGGAGGCGGATTGGTTTTGGTAACGAACCTTGCCTGTTGATTCCGTTTCTTGATGAACCCGATACCATTTTTTATGATAAATATGCCGAATGTTCCCTTCCATGGTCACGTAGTGTGTTTCCGTTATCTTTGTAATAATCCCCTCAATCATGTGTTTTAACATAGGGCTCTCCTCGCTTTTTCAACATCACAGTAGAAATGAATGGGTCTAATTTGTCTTTCGTAAAGATAAGAAGAAAATGAAGTATTAAGCCTAAGAATAGAATACCTTGAAATTCATTTTTTATGGAGTATTTTTCCTCATTTCTAGATGTGGTAAATTAAACCACCAACCCAAAATGAAAAGCCCTCCTTTACAAGAATCAATTTTCTTGAATGGAGGGCTTACTTTTTTACTTCATTGAGGGACTGAAGTTAGCTTAACAGTCCTCCACCTCGCTTCTAATTAGATACTCAATGTTTCCTCTAGTGACTGCGGCACATCAATCCATAAGATCGGAAATCAAAATATAACGCTGGGGGGCATCCCCAATGTAGTTAAAGGGATAACAAGTTGTAACCGTCAAGACGGGCCCGCTTGCAGGAACAATAACCGTTTTATCGTCGGCTTCAACGATCCGCGTCTCCCTTACTTGATACGTAAACGTTCCGGCAGACGTATTTACAATGAAGCGGTCTCCCTTTGTCACTTTTCCCAGTTGTCTAAAGACCGTATCCCGATGACCGGATAAGACAGCATTATCCGCTTCCCCTGGGAGAACGCTGTGAGCATAATGTCCAATTCCCTTTTCTAGTACCTTCTCATCTGCACCATGAAAAATGGGCAGGGTTTGATTCAGTTTAGGTATGGTCAATGTGCCAATGGCATCACCAATTTGGGGTCGAGTTGGGTATAATACCTCCAGTTCCCCTGAGGAACGCTGCACTTGCTGGGATGTGGTTTGGGCTTTTGCACGTGCAGTTTCCGGTTGATTGGATGGGGGGAACGATACCGGTGCTTGTGCAGGTCCTGGATTAGGTTCTGCCTTTGAAGCGGGCTTCGGAATGACTTCCGGTTCTGGTTCTAAATCTGAAACAGCGGAATTTTCAGTTATTGTTTCAGACTCCGATTTTCGACTTCCAGCTCGATCTTCCACTTTGAGCTGTTCTGTAATTTGCCCGACATAAGCCTCCACTTTCGCTGCTCCGGATTGAATGCGATAGACAGACCAACTGGTACAGATGATCCCGATAAAGACCAATCCAAAGCCAATAACAGCAGCAAATTTATTCTTAGACAAGACCCTTCTTCCTTTTAAGGAGAAACACCCCGGCCACGGTACTTAGAACCCCAAGGAAAAGCCATAGGTACTGCTTGGTTGCCGTATTGGGCAGCGTGCCTCCCAGTTCAGTCGGCACATGAATGGTGACCGGTTCTTCTCCATGAATCTGCTCTCCGCCTTGAGGAGTGAATGAGGCTTTCACATGGTAGGTACCTGCCGGTGCATCCGCAATCTCATGCACAATTTGGCTTCCCCCTTGGACCGTGTAGGTTTTTCCTCCTAAAAGAAAGACCCAAATCCCTTGCACTTCCGTTTCTGTGTTTAATTTAGCTTGAATCTTAACCTTGCGGCTAGAGGAAACCTCTGCTTTCAATAAAGTAATCGTGTGCTTTTCCTTTACCTCGGTCAACTCAACTTCAATGGATCCATCGCCTGCGCTTATGATTTTTTCTTTATCCCACTTTCCTTTTACCTTAATCCAAAAATCAACAAATTCTTCGTTTTGAGAAGAGTTCGTAAAATGAAGGCCTATCTTTCCCGTTGCAGGATCAGGAGTTCCACTTACCTGGTAAGCATGAGACGCTTCGATGATTTCCACATCCGAGCCCATGAGCAGCAGCCATTCCTGAAGGGCTATACCGGTTTCCGTTCCATAAACACGGAAAGTACAGATCGATGTGTCTGCGTTTTCATCATAGCTCACTTCTTTTAAGGACACTTTCAATTTCTCATGATGGACGATTTTTTCTTTTTGCTTATTCTTCGTTTCTTCATGAACTTGTTCCTCTGCCTTGGCCATGCCGTCAGCTGTTGCGCATCCTGGGCCCATGACCTGAAGCTGCTTGACATCCGTTGCCCCTTTCATCGAAGCAGTAATTAATTCCTGATTCCAGTTTCCTTTTACACGGATCGAATACTCCACGGACTCGTCCACTTTAACTGGCTGTTCAAACTTAATCCCAATCAGGCCAGAAATCGGATCCGGCTTACTCTGCAGCTCATATTGATGCGATGCGCCAACGACTTCCACATCTGGACAGAGCTCCAGCATCCAGTGACTCAGGTCCGGCCCCTCTCCTAGTCCCATAACTTGATAGGTCCACACCGATTCATTTTTGTCTGGATCATACGATGTACTCACGAATTTGATATCGAATTGAACGTTACGATTCTCTTGTGCGAAGGCTGATACGGAAAAAGCAGAAAAGATTACTAAAAGTATTAGCGAGATTTTACCGATTTGATTGAACAAGCAGCTTTCCTCCTCAATTTTTGTATAAGAAATCAACATCCAATTAACACCCCCGTAAAGTACATCCTCCTTTCTCCTCAAATTACCTCCCACCATTTTCCTATTTAATTATATCTAAAAGTCTCGTGCGAGTTTTTTCTTATTTTGTAAATAAATGTCATATTGCACATTAGGTATTGCCTTCGTTTTTCCTACATTGTAAAAAAGACCTAACTGTCAAACGGTCAGGCCTGTTCCTGCTGCTGATGAGATCGGTCAATAAAATCATTTCATTTCATTAAACATAACTTCTAATAGATTGCGTATGCAAATAGGGAGTATCTTCCTAGCATGCTGATGCAAACCCTCACTATGGAATAGGAAAAGGCGCAACCATATACCGTTTTACAAGCGATCAATTCATTTTTTATACAAAAGTGATTCATTCAAATACTAGAGACGCAATCCATGTATTAGATAGATTGTTACATCATGAGACTGAAATAAATTATAACGGAACATTATACAGATACAGCCGGCTATACGAATCCAATATTTTGATTAACCATTTGAATGTCCTTAACGTCTTTCTACGGTGACACTTAAAAGCCCCCATATCGTTTTCCCGGATTTATGAATGTACCTTTTCTCCATTCGATAGCTATTAATTTCACCTTTTATCGCTTTTGTTCGAAATTCCGTATTCAATTTTAAATCGTCTGGGTGGGTGATGGATTGGAAGGCAAGATGGATTAATTCATTTTCACTGTATCCCAACATATGAGATAAAGATGGATTCACTTTTGTAAGTCGTCCATCGGGAGTTACTAAAGCCATTCCGATAGGGGCATGATCAAATACCCTTGAAAATAGATACTGATCTTCCAACTCTGATTGGGCTGCTCCAATTGTTCCTCGATCGATGAGTTATGTTTAACTTTAATGCTTTTGGCTTCTATTAAGATGACTAATTTCATTTGCATTTGCTCAAAAAAAGAAATCATAATATCCCGACGTAGCTTGCTTTTATTTTCAGATACCATTTCCGTATCTATAGTAATCAAATCACACGACTTTAGTTGTCTCAAGGTAAAATCAATCCGGTTAAGCGCTTTAGAAATTTGTTTTAAGAATGTTTCTAACACATAGGGACATTTTCGAAAGACATATGCCAGGGCTTTTGTTTGTTTGGTCTCACGATCTCCGTCAATCATTTCAAAAAAAGAAGATTCAAATTTAGGTAGTCCACCTGGTTGGTACAATCTAAAATAACGGTTTTGGGATAAATTCAACCATATTCCCTCCCTTCATAATTAATCAGCTGAAACTGCCATCTTATTCAGGAATAAAATACCAATTCATGTTTGAAATCAATAGACTTGACTGCTTCGGATCAATTCTTTCACCCATTCGACAACTTTAGGTTTCTCACATATAAAAAATTCTTGGGAGGTTAACCCGGATGGCTTCATTTCTATACTATTTTCCTTTTCCTCACCATAAATGATCTTTGCATTAAAGTAGCCTTGTAACTCCTTAAAAAGAGAGGCAAAAGCCAATTACTTTTCGTCCGTCCATTCTCGGTTAGGACAAGGTGCTCACTAAAAAGGAAACATCCCGCGCCCGGTTTGGTATCATCAAAGGAAAGACGTTTAGTTGCAACATACAGCGAATTGTGCACTGGATAATCTTTTCTTTTATAAACATGGAGATGTTTTTTTAATCCCTCTGGAATTTTCGATTTCAGATTTCTTAAATCAATGACTTCATCGACTTCTAAATAACCATAAATGGCATGAACACCTTTGTTTCTTCCTTTTCCCTCTTTGTAATTAAACTTTCCTTTTACTACTTCAACCGTTTTATACCACCCGAAAAAGAGAAACAAATCTCCTTTCTTTACCTTCTTTTTGGCAAGGGTAGCCTGAGCAATTTTACTTTGACCGAATGCTGGTTGCCAATCAGGATGTCTATCGGGAAATACACTGCGGATTAAGTCTGGGTCTAAATGGGCTTCGGAGCATTGGGTGATTCCTAGATCTTTCATGACCTGTAAGTAGGAATATTTATTATCAAAGAGCAAGTCTTGTAGTAAATATCCGATTCCGCTCTTGGAATAGGAAAAGGTATGAACTTCCCATTATAGATCGGGCTTGCGTTTTCCACCTGCTTTCTCATCGAATCCCTTTCTACTTAATATGATGTTCATCGTAGATCGTCTTCCTTTATTTTGATTATTAAATTCATACCTGGAAAAATATCAGTGAAAAGGTAAAAATATTATTTTCACCGATGTCAGGGGTTATCCCCCTCTTTCTAAATTTTCCTTAATCCTCTTCAAACTCGCTAATTTGAAATCTAAGTTGACCCCCGTTTTCCTTTATAATACGTTGGAATGATTCATCGAATCCCCCACTAGAGGAAGATTCAATTTCAATGGAAATCACAATATCCGCATCATGCTTTACAGCAAAGTGACTCAATACCCATCATATATTTTGGAAAAATCTAACTTAGCTGTTGCCGGGTTAAGTGTTACTTTTCCATAATAACGTCGTTTGATCGACGTTTTGGGAGGAGAAATCACTTGTCCTCCTCCACTAACTATTGGTGTTGAACCGGAAGCGTTATCCGTCTTTCCAGTTACATTTATGCTTTCGATACCAAGTTGGGCAGTATCAGTACCGGTTGTATTAGTTTGATTTTCTATTGTTCGTTTCTTTTCAATCTCTGCTTGGTACGCTAAAGCAATTTCTGGTTGAATAAGCAATAACGTATTGTCAAGGATTACACTGATATTTTTGGTTTACTATAAAACCTTGGTAATCTCCGTTTACTTTACCATAAGCAACACCGAAGAAATCGTTACTACATACACCCACTTCAATAGCCTGGCGATATACCTCTTGATTAACTAACCGAGGAAGGTAAAGATAGTGACACATTTTTTTCCAAACTTCCATAGCAAAAGACTCTGTGAGATCCTCTTTCCAAAACCATGTTTGAAGCATGGATTTTAAATGAACAGGTGACCAAGTCGGTATAAGTAATTCGTGCTCCTTTAATTTATAAATAATCTCTTCTACAGTATCCTTAGCATTAGATTGTATCTGAATAGCTTCCCATTCCTTCTCTGTCACACCTTTGTTTGGTGTAGCCTCCTGAGAAGGTACTAGAAGCCACTTATACGTTTCCCTTATCGAACGTGTAATACAAAAATCTATGCGAATCATTAACCCAACAAATTAAATCCAACTATTAACGAATTCCATTAATCTATTTTATTGACTAAATTTGTATTGGAAATTAAATAAATTCAATAAATACATTTTCTCCTTAACCAAGAATTATCTATTTTCATCCGAAAAATTAGGTTGGAGTAACGTTCTTATTCGTGGACTACCCCCCTCTTCTCCATCATATAATTAGAAATAAACTTGCTACAAAATTAATGTGTCGCGGAGATATTCTAAAGAAATTAGGTGGGGTATATGAAGAGAGCGGAGGATATAAGCAGGAAAAGAAAGAAACGATCGGATCGAAAAAGGGAAATTCAACCGGTCATTTCTGTTGAACTTTATGATTGCATCGCACGAATTTCTTATATAACCACCACCCCAATCAAAAATGTAGGCGAGACATTATATATGGAGGGATTTAGATCTCAAAAGGTTATTGATCAATTATCTCCTTTTTTCCGTAGAGATTTTCGCTACAGCAACCAATATGGTGATATTATTATAATTCCTGGTGACACTGATCGGATTCCATTCAAAATAAATCGTGGAGACGGTATCCGTGCACGCATTTCGATGAGATTTCACCAAGATAATCATGATAAGATAAGTGAGCTCGCCTTCACTTTAGATATGACCGTTTCTAGCGCAGCCGCTTTACTATTGGAGACAGCTTTTTCTCTTGATATTGGTCTCGATTATATCCAAGGATACATCGTAAAATCTCTTGATGCTAATCGACTAGAACAATTAGAAGCTGTCCTTCAATTCATGAATGAACAGAACCATCCGGATCAAAGGATAACAATGACCGATCTACTAGACTTCCTAGCTGGCGAAGCCTACGAGCGGTTTAAGCGATTAGAATATTACCTATGCGAATGGATAGATCAATATTCCGAGTATATATGAAAAATCAACCCTACTATTTTTTCCGTAGAGGGCTGTTCTTTTTATAATCCTTTACTGCCTTTGTTATTCGCGACGCCTCTTCTTTAGTCATTTTAATTTTAATTGCCATAAAAAACACCCTTTCATTATTATTAGATGTCATTATGGCCCAAAAACAATCACTATAAACATTTTTCTAGCGTTACTTTATATCTACGTTCCTAGAACAAATCAACTTGTAAAAAAATAAAAAAATAGCTTTAAAAAAAGTGTATATAGCTGGGTAACATCGAAAAAAGATAATCTCTGCCCTACTCCTTTCCTTTTTTATTTTGCTTTGGCGTCATAGATCCAAATAGGTAGTGATTTGCAGCCTACTTTTTAACTTCTAAAGATGATATTATTGAAGTTTACTTTGTAAGAGCTACACAAATCTGTCTACAACAGAAGAAAAGATTCATCTTCAGGTTTATGTAATCAATCCTTTCCCCCACTTAACAGGAAAAAGCACATCATCAATGATGTGCTTTGCATTTTACAAACGAGTTATTATTTTCCTAATAAGCCAAACCCTTTTCTATCGGAAATATTATCCAATTAATTCCTCCAATAATTTATAATCCCCCTTGTATTGCACGCACCCGGCACTGAGTTAAACCCAATGGGAACACCAGATAAGGTTGAGGCATCACGTAAAAATCCTAATTTGGAAATGAAAGAAGCATGTTTATAGAAGCCCTCCACCTCCTCGAGTTTCAATGTTTGTTGTCTTTTAAGCCCCATTAACTGTACATCAACGTTCTCGTCCGTTTTATTCACTACACCTATCCCATCAGCTGTGACCATTGACATTTCCTTATAACGTTCATCTTTTAGCTCTTGTAGATAGGCATATATGTCAGGGATCGGTTCTATTTCTACCCTTTATAATGGCCTGATTTTCATTATGTTTTCAAATCCCTTCAGCAAACGAAGAATTCGATAAAGCAATAATCATGTATTTTCTTCAGAGCTACATCTGACATTGGTCCTCCTCCCTCCATCTCGGTATGTAAATATATCGTTTAGTGAAAAATGTTGATAGTAAAAATATTATCATATTCATATACATTGCCAACGCTTTTTAGAGAAAATTAGAGACATAAAAATTCAGGCCAAGACTACACCCTGGGAATCACTTCTTCCCTCGACCAACCAATAAATAATTTTGTATTAATCATCGCAATTCGATCCCAAAACTGACCTCTATTTGAAAAAGATACCTGTAAAATCGAATAGAGCATAAATCAATGCCAACCTAGATGGATTATTGGAGAAAGCACCGCTAAGCCAACTGTTAG
This sequence comes from Ammoniphilus soli, assembly GCF_040813775.1. Lineage (NCBI taxonomy): Bacteria > Bacillati > Bacillota > Bacilli > Caryophanales > Paenibacillaceae > Ammoniphilus > Ammoniphilus soli. The sequence goes on along the minus strand of NZ_JBEGDL010000028.1, from coordinate 61,337 downwards.
TTTCCAATATTATTCACAGACACTAAAGTCCCCTACTCTTTTACTCACCCTAAAATGGATTTAGTAGATACAATTATCACCCAAAGACTTCAATATTCCTTTTATAATCAAACCTACTAAAACAAACCCATAAAATATTCAACCTTACTAAGTGAATATTTAGCACTAATTGTCGTGGATAATAAGGGCCTAACTGGTTTACTAGAGGAACAATTGCTGCAACAACGGTTTTGTTCTTTTGTTAAAAGTGTCAAACCCTATCCTAAATCATCTTTTCGATAGACACTATTTAGTAGATATAAATATCGTTTAAACCTTAATACGCAGATATTTAATTACAATTACTAGAATCACCCTTAAAGTACTCAGTACTACTAACCAATATGTTATTTTATTCAGATTTACTAGATTATCTAGGTGGGTTATTTAGTTTTACAAAAGAAAATCACTTATTTAATCAGTTTGACTAAGTTTGTTTTATTTTAGTTCTTGTATTTACGCAAAGTTACAAACTTAGTTTTATATTTATTCAAAAAACTAACTTTGATGTCAAGGTTTAATTGCACTTACAAAAGAAAATTGTTGTGGATCATCAGATAAGACCAACAAAGGCTGTTCACCGTTTTTAGACTGTGGTTATTGGAGATCCCATCCACCATACAAATTATCGAAACAACTGCACGTTTACTAAGAGTTACTAACATAAAAGGATAATTTATTTACCCTTACTAATTGACAAGGTATTTTTACTTCGATTTACGATCTGTTTAATAACAATTACTTGGTTATACAATAGCTATTAGGTAACAAAAAATCTGATTCTATCGTTTAAAAATACTAGGTTTTGAGGTATTATTACTAGTAAATACGTTTGCTTCAAACATCCATTTCCTCCAAGGTTTTGTAAATTTAAATATTCGATTCGTAAAACCAATTAAATTTGATCTTTTTTTTAGTAACTTCAAATATAAGCCTAGTAAAGCTAATTAAATCAACATGGTGGTGACTTTATGAGCGAAAATCATACGGATATCTTAACAGAATTTGAAATTCAGCAACGAACGAAGATGAGGAATGCTGTAGTTACAGACTTCGAGCATGATATCTTGTTTGCAATGTATGAAAAAAGAAATCACTTAGATGAACTATTGTCAGATGAAATTCTTTTATTGGAGACAGAGAAACTTTACTCATCTCAAGAAGTAGCTGATATACTTAGGACAACGATTCATCAAATTAATAATAGGAGAAGAGAATTTGTTGAATACGTTAAACCCACGATCATTGGCAATAAAACCAATAAACATTGGCTTCACGATTATAAGGCAATATTAAGACTAAAAATGATACTTGGTTTAACAGGTACAAATGGGGAATATAATGTACCTCAATTAAAAGCTATATTAAGCGGAGAATTTCTTTCAGAGGGTGACCCCGAATCTGCCGAGACTGAAGTTTTTCTTAAAAGAATTCAAGACTTTATTAAATCAGAGGTAGCAGCGGTTAAAGAAATGGTGGTTGAACAAGACAAAAAATATTATCTCTTAAATCAAAAATTCGAGACATTACCATCACCTGATACTTATGAAAAGCAATTACAAGGTATTATCGAAGAATTCAAAGAATCTTCATCAAAATTGCATCAATTACGAAACATATGTAGTGATATATTAAGTAAAATCAATTCATCTTCAAACATTAGCGAAAAAGAAGCGCTTTTAAGTGAGTTTGAAAAACTAGCCAAAGAGTACCCAACTAATATCGATATTATCGACCTTTATCGAACCTGGGCCGAAGATAAGATGAATATTTTCAGGCAAGATCAACGTGAACTTCAAATTAAAGAATTAAAATCAAAAGCAGCTGAATTATATGGGCAATGTACCGATTATAGTGTAAATGATGAAGTTCGTAATCATGCTTACCAACAGCTTCAAAAGCTTATGGAAGAGAATGAAGAAATAAGATCTGATATTAAAATCTATATTGCTCAAATAAACCAATTGAACAAGATAAAAAAGGAAAAGGATGAGGAAACGCAACAAGAGTCACAAAAAAAAGTTGGTTTTATGAGTCATGTATTAAGTTATTTTAAAAAATAGATACTGCAGGCTCTCAGAAAAAAAGACAAATGCTTCTTAGCATTCGTCTTTTTTTTACCGGCATTGAGCAAATAAAGTGATATGACGATTAGGAATCCTTTTTCCAGTCGGAACCTTATTTTCAACTAGCATAACATCAAAAAGACCAATAGGGGTGAAGAACCCTTATTGGTCTTTTAATATTATTCTATTCAATATCAATATCCGATAAATCAAGATTATCTATGTCTATATCATCAAAATCAACTTCATCTTGATTCTTATCTTCTTCAATCTCAATACCTAAATCCTCAAGGTCAATATCAATGTCCATGTCTTCATCAGAAGTAACTGCTATCTGTTGAATGGTTTCCGATTTATACGTTATGGCTCGTTGTTTTGCTTTAAATTCCTCAAATTCTTTAACTAGACCCTTAGAAAGTCGGGAAGGGAGGGCTTGAGTTTTAAAGAACGTATAGACTGTACAATTAAACTTGTTTTTCTCCTCTAAATACCCGGAAAATACCGTCCCATCCAAAGGTAATTTTTCCGTAACTTCATCTTTTGCCTGATCCAAGAAGGCACTACCTAAGGAGGATAATTTCGGATCGATCACAGCAAGCAAGCCTATATGGTGAACCTTGGCATAGGATACTTCACCCGTTTCCTCATCTTTTTCTTCAATCGCAATTGGATCATGAACTCGACTAGCAGAAATGGACTGTTTGAACATGTTTACCAAATCACGATTATTGGTTATCTGGTTAACATCTTGTTCAACCTTGCCAACAACAAGGCTTCCTGTGCCTTCCATGATAATTCTTCTAAAATCACGTGGGTCAAAGGTGACTGATGTTCCACCGCCATTTGTTCCCGTGTTGATCTCATGGAGAATACTACAGATTTCTGCGTTTGCAAAATCACGATAGTTTTCAGAACCAACATTTGGACCAAGCTTTTTCCATTGATCATAGAAGTATTGATTATCCGCGAAAATCACGAAAGCAATACCCTTGGCAGGATTTTTAGCCGTTTCCCAAATTCTAGTAGCAAAGTCATTCACTTGTCTCAAAACATCCGGCCCATCAGAACGGACAGGGAGAGTTACTACTACACCAACCTTTACAAAGCTTTCTTGTGCCTTCTTAAAGGCCGCAACTTTATGCCTTTGAAGGTTGCTTTTGAAATCTTCAGGCGTAGTATTAGCTTGAATTTTCTTTAATTCTGTAGCAATTTTGGGTTTGTTGTAATGATCATAAAATTCTTCAATGGCTTTAACAAGGGTAGATGTTCCAGTACCACCACCTAAACCAGCGAAAAAGAGAACCAGTTCATCTTCTGGTCTAACTCGTTGTGTAATAAATTCTTTAAGCGTTTCTTTTGCCGCTTCATTTTCTTCTAAAATAGAAATGGCTTTTTCAGGATTCTTTCCTAATCCACCAAGTTTCAAGGATACCTGATTCTCCACTGGAACATACTTTAATTCCTTCAAATCACCGTCATTAGAGTTCAAAGCCAATGTATTATAAACAGGTCTGCCTTCTTTATTTGTAATTGCAGCAAAGCGATCTACCATCCTAGTTCCAGCTTGACCAAAACCAACCATCGTCATATTTATGGAAGGGGGGTTATTCATGAACATGTTTTGGTTCCTCTCCTTTGTTTTTATTTTGTTCGATCCGTTTCTTGATTTCAGCAGTGACTTCTTTACCTCGGATAGTTAAGTTGATGACCTTAGAAGGGGGAATAGATCGAAAATAACAAACGCTCATTCCTAGCAATTTATCCACGATGCGTTCAACATGCTTACGATCAATATTTGTATGAACCAATTTGAATGTACCGTCCTTATTTTGGACTTTCCGATCAATCTTAATAAGATCAGCGATTTGTTTGATTGTAATACCAAAACTGTCGGTATTCAGTGTTTGCTTTCCAATCGTTAAGAAAGTTTTTCTTGTTGCTTCATCAGACGTAATTATATCTGCAAATAGAGACCGCATTTCGGTCGAAAGAGAGACCTCTTCATATTTCTTATAGAGCTCATAATCCATAAAAGATCACCCCCCTTAACTTCTCTAATATTATGTAGTTACTACTTATGTGTCCAAATTATTCCTATAAATAGTTTCTTTGTTAATACTAAATGTAAAGTTAAATTTATGCAATAGGAAAAATCGTTATTCTGTATGTGTTTTTTATAGTTACTACACCACGATCTAAATTTGTATCGATAACATTTACTACCTATCAAAAAAAGGAGTAATTTTGTCTTCAAGAAAGTTTAAATTAGAAAGAAATACAGATTCCTATGAAGTTTTGGAGAAGATTTAGCATATTTTGGGGCAGTGAGCTTTTTTCATTGTTATAAATCATGCGAAGACGATTATACAAAAGTATTTTATCTTAATAGTTACACAAAACGATTCTGTATCAGTAACTAAATTAGTAACTATAAAAAAACCTTATTTATTAAATGATTTTCAACATACCTATTAGAAATAAATAATACATCACATATATAGTTACTTTTATAGCGATATATATAGTTTCTATAAAGCACACCATAAAAATTTTAAATCGGGTGAAAAAGATTATTTCTTGATTTGTATAGATGTAGAGTTTAGGGGGCTTTAATTCCTATTACTCGTACTTAACAGATCCTTGAGGTGAAGAAAAGAGTAGTTTTATCATCCGGCAGCTTCTCCACATTTTATCCATGAAAACGTCATAAAAAACGTATAAAGAGGTTTAAAACCTTTCTTTTCTGCCCAGAATGGTTCCTAACAAGAACTTGAAAGGGTGAAGATCATGGCAAAAATGACAAGTGAAGAAGCAAAAAAATTAGCAAAAGAAATTAATGATTACAAGAAAAAAAGCCCTCTCACCAGAAAGTGATAAACTAAGAGAGCTTTTTTAAACATGGTCCTTATATTGGTCAATCCATTCTTGTAAGTAGACTTGGACACGGATAGTTTGATCATATGCTTGCTGTGACAAGTAATCAAAGAGATCCGCCATGGTAATTGGTTCCGGTTCGCCATTTTGAAGATTAATAAATTGCACAATTTTATTGAAACGGTGGACTTGTAATGGGTTTAACATTTCTTGTTTTATGACCCTTTCAATGTATTTATGACCAATTCGGTGGTCAAAGGCTATTTCCAACAGTAACGCCGTTGCACTTGAAATTGTCATATCCAAAGCGTAAGCTAAGTCACCAATTTTATCATGGTTATGTTGATAGAACCTCATGGATACTCTAGCGCGATCCCCATCTCCACGGTTGACTTTATAAGGTAGTCGATGGTTTAAACCAGGAATTACATTAATGTCACCGTAGTCGTTGATATAATGATAGTCACGACGAAAAAACGGGGATAGTTCGTCAATAACATTTTTAGACTTTAAACCTTCTATACATAAGACTTCGCCAACATCCTTGATAGGGGTGGATGTGATATAAGAGATCCTCGAAAGGCAGTCGTAAAGTTCAACTGAAATGGTTGGATTAATGTGACGTTTCCGATCTGATCGTGGTTTCCTTTTCCTATTCCTATCCTCTGTTTCCTTCATTTCTACACCTAATTTCCTCACATTATCCCTGCCACACATTGGCTCTGTGGCAGATTTATTTTATATATATGGAAAAAGAGGGAGGAGTTATAACTCCTTATTACTCTTGGTAATGATGAAGCGAGAAGGAATGCCCGTAAGAATATAATACCCTCACAATAGAAATCTAATGAAATATGGAGACGGCAAAGGAATATGGTATGAAAATGAGAAAGAAGTCCATTATCAATAAAAAATTCGCTTTTGTCACGACCCAAAGAATTTGAGGTATGATCCTATAGTTAATAAATAACACGACCGTTTTCTATTTTAGGTTGCACATATAATGGATCATTGGGGTCCAATTGATGTTTTCGCTGAATATGTTTCACCCAATCAGGATGATTTAAAAATGTTTCCGCAATCTCTAGTAGAGTCTCAGCTGGACTCTTATCAATAGCCTTGGAAATACGCTTGAGTTTCTTTAACAATTCCTGCTCAAAGTATGGGCAGACTCTTGTTTTCTTTTCATTTTCTTTTGTTGACTGGTTTTTTTCTTGTTTTGTAATTTTCATTCCAGACCCCTCGAGTTGTTTTACCCTTTCCACCTTTTTTTCCTCCTCTTTCATTGTCTATCACTAAATCACTAAATCACTAAATCAACAAATCACCTTATCACTCTATCGATTTATCAACATAGATATGCTTGATAATGAACCAATATTCTTTGATTTCTTATCCTAACCTCAAAACGAAATTAGTTGTATACAAATAGTCGAGAGTACCCCCACTTTAGAGGGATAAGTAGGGGAGTATTCATCCTTTCTTACGACTTGCAGTCAATTTTTTTAAAACCAATTATAGATATGTCTATCTGCTCCTCATTTTTTTGTTGTCTAGAAAGGGGAGGTTTATGAAGGTATCAAAAAAAGTCGTGGCATTTCCTATGTTCTTGATTGTCATCACTTTTCTGGCTATCATTTTCATCACAAAAGGACTTATATAGGTTGAGAATACCTATAATCGAGAAGTAACAGTAGAGGGGATTGCTACGCTGATAGAAAAAGCGAAAAGATTGCTGCCAGGCATCGTTCATGCAGAATGGGAAAAAGCTTGGACAGGACTGCGTCCTCAAACGCCTGATGGGCTTCCTTATCTTGGGGAACATCATCAATGTAAAGGACTGTTTGTGGCTACGGGTCATTTTCGCAACGGGGTTTTATTAAGTCCAATTACGGGGGAGTTGATGGCTGACTTAATGGACGGCAAGAAACCGGTCAGTGCAGTTGGGTCCATTTCAAACTGACAGATTTACAGGCTAAAAGGAAGAAGGAATATCTATGAATTTTTATTAATGGTGATTATATGCAATTCCATTGGCTAGGTTAGTAGAGTACCCTTAATGCGCAATAATTTTATGATTTATAATACTTATATATTTGTTGACTTTATATCAATTATCAGATACTATATAAAACAAATACTGGTACGAATGTCATGATAACATAACTAGATACTCAGTGCTGCCATTACGGTGAAATAACTAAGAAGGAAACCAAACTTGAAAACGGAGCTTATCAGGTTGGATGTATGCAAGAGACAATAGAACGTCAAAGACTGGCCATTCCAACACTAAAAAGGATCCTGGATCAAAAATGGGTTGATCAAATACTTATACCGCTCTCCTGAAGCAGTTATTGCCGATGACAAAGGTACCCACTTTTTTTACGCGTTAACATCGTTGTTTGATTCGTTTTAAGATAGAACTTATTCCAATAACGGGAGCACCGGAAAAGACCATAGGGAAAGTCTACCCTTTTGGATCTTGTTTGGTGCTTTTTTATTTCTAATATTATGTCGGATGTTTTTTAAACATAGACACATCGAGGTGTCAGATTTAAAATAAAAAGGAGGTCTAGATAATGGAGGTAAGAACTATGAGTGTTAGTATTCAAGAGATTCCTAGATTTGTCTTTGATGAGCTATATGTACTCATAGGTGAAAAGACAAAAGAAAAGCTGATCAAATTTGTTCTTACAGATAGTACCGATTCAAGAGCCTCTATTGACGATTACATCCGCGATATTATGAATAACACATTTTTTAATGACAATGATGTGGTAGATTTGCTGGAAATTAAAACCGTTTATCATAGAAGGCGACAATTGACCAAGAAAAATTGGTTTAAACAGCTCAAAAAAGAAGTTGATACAAAGAAAAATACACCTATTCATACCGAACGAGAAGTGCTGGAAAAAATTCTTGATAGCAAGAATACAGCTGAAAATCTGAGGGATGCGCTTACGGACATTAAAGACCCACAAAAATATATTCGTACCCGGATAGAAGAAATCGAAGCGTGGGCTAATGATCGAGAAACACGATTAAGTGATTATCCCTATTTGGAGACAAAACAAAAGTACCAACTTGATAAAGCCTTCGAAAACGATATGGTGTGTATCATTTGTGATTTTCTAAAAAATGCTCCAAAAAATTGGATTTCTCACCGCTTCAAAGATTTAATTGATAATCCAGTTTTTGCGGATGGAAAAGCGAAAATGAAGGGCAATATCTTGTTTAATTCGGAGCAACAGGGGAAAATTGTTTACGATGATTATAAGCTAAGTGATAACCGTGTTATTCGTTCGTTTATTTCTTTGGATGAAAATGAAGAAGTTCATTTAGATAAAGTGTTTATGCTTGATGATACAGATTCCGAAATAATAGAGCACGTCATGGAACAGAGAGACAACCGTTTTTATACGGAAAAGAAGATTGTTTTTGACTTACGGCCTCTCTTATTACGTGTTTATGGAAACACCAGTAAAAAGGCTTATGACCTTGCGACAAAGCGTTTGACAAAAATTGGGCGGTTCAGTATTGAAGGAAGAACGACAGGACCAGAGACAAAAACTACTTTTCTCTATAATTTGTTTCAAGAAGTAAAAGTAACAAAAGAAGATGCTACAGGTCGTATTTATGGTGAAATCAAATTCTCTGATGCTTTACATCAACAGTTCATCACAAAGCAGACCGTCCAAATATATAGCCACTTTATTCATCGGTTAGAAAATAGATTGTCGAAAATATTGATTTACGCCTTCCAGAAAGAGCGTATAGATGCCCATTTGCAGGGCCGAAGTATGAAGCAACACTTTGAATACACATTCTTCTCTGATCGAATCCGCTTCCGCTCCAAACGAATAGACACGAATCTTAAACAAATCGAGTCCTCGCTTGGGGAGTTTAAAGAAGCTAATATCTTGATTGAGGATTACAAGAGGGTGGGAAACGGGTTTGAAATTATCTTGACACCTATTACTGAATCGGAAAAAGCTGACTTTTTCGCAGTATCCACTACAACACTCATTCAATAATAGAGTTTTTTACGAATTTCGCGTACTTTATAATGTAAAAAGTGGGGCTTGGCTCTTATAAAAAGAGCGTACCTCACTTTTTTTGTTTGTTTCATCCTGTCTTTTTACGTATCTCGCGTACTTTGCTATTACTTTTTATAATTTCCGCGTACTTTGATCTATACTTTTACAGATTACATGTAATTATCTATTGGTTTTTACAAAATCCGCGTACTCTGTCAAATTGCAACTAAAATCAATGATCAGATGCTTCCATTATTTAAGGATTTCAGGTGTACTTTTTACATTCTCCACGTACTTTACATTGCCTTTTTACAAAATCGGCGTACTTTACTATACCTTTTTACAGAATTGGCGTACTAAAGTAGCAAAAATTTTTTTTGTTTTTTTGCATAAGTTATGTAATCAGGCTGGATTAAGGGATTTTTAAGGTTTTTACGATAAACGCGTACCGTTGATTTGTCCAGTACCTATAGGTTTTTTACAAATTACGCGTACTTTACGACCCCTTACCCAAAAATTCCAATGTTGCTATAATAGGCAAAGATATATAAATGTCGAATATTGGGAGACGTTGATTACCGTCCCTCAAAAAAATACTTCCATTTCGTAGATGGAAGCGGCCAATGAACAGAGAGTTGGTAGCCCTCTGTCCAATATTTTTTTGTGCTTCTGAACACCGAGATCGTTGGTTGGTAGCCTTCGATTCTCAGCCTGTTCCTATTGTTGGTAGCAATAGGAACAAAGATAAAACCCACAATCGAACTAAAAACAAACATACCCGATTTTCAAAAAACTGAAAATCCAGGGTCTAGCTTTTTATTGTCAAAAATTTATTTTTATTTTTCAAGACTAATTATACTAACAGTTTTCAAGAGATTCAACGGTACTACGCTTTATTAAACCAACACAATCTGAAATATCTAATCAATTTTGTAGATCTATTAACCAAGGAGGTGAGTGGAATGATCCATCGGGACCTGTGTGATCCAGCTTATACGAAAAATTATAGCTCTCTACGTATGCAATTTCATTTTGTATTATCCCGTTTTGTATGTGTGGATGGATTGGTTCCACTCACCAAAGAAGAGATTGCTCAAGAAATGAAGTGCGACATTCAATCTGTGTATAAACATATGAGAGCAGCAGAAAAAGACGGAGTCATTCGTGTCGAAGGTGATCGTATCTATTTATTAAAGCATGTTCCGTCTAAAGATTATAAAGAAGGCTATGTTAAGCATTACCCTTTCATCGAATCAGACAAGTTTAAAGCCTTGAGCGTTCAAGCTCAACGGTTTATTCTCTATACTCTTTGGGTAGGGGTTTACAACCAGGGGCGTAAATTGGAAAGGGAAGTTTCCACCCTATATCACAAACCATCCCAGCATGATGGTGTCCTAAACATCTACAGCAAAAAGCCTGCTTTAGTTGTACTGGAAGAAGCTAAGACGTTCTTAAAGTTTGAGCCGGCTGCCAAAGGAGAGAATTGGTTCAAAGTTACGGGTGTATTAGAACAATTTGAAGTCCAACCATTGAAAAATCAAGGAGATATCAAATGGTTAGATGACCTGTTGGTTACAAGTACTTGTGATTTACTTTCCGATAAAACCAAAGGTGATATGATCGCCATAAAAAAACAGTATTTCTATGACCTTGGATCCATCGGATTGGAGTTATTTGCCCATGCTCTTGATAAAGTATTGCTTTCTTTCAAACTCTATCAATTAGAGTTAAAAAATGAGGTTATTCCTTATCTTCGAGGCACTTTGCTTGATTTAAAAGAAAAGATTTTACCTACCATCCAAAAGAACATTACTTATACCAAACAAGCCTTACAAACCAGCAAGGATTTACTCGTTAACGGCACTCGCAATTGGGTATCACGCTTTGAAAAGCAATTAGTACAATTACAATCTGTTCGTGATTACATACTTACAAACCTAAAAAAGAAAGAAGAGCCGAAAGAAAAAAGGCAGCAACAGTTTTTAGAACCATTCCCCTTCTACAATTGGTTGGAAAAGAACGATACAGACATTGCCCGTGCTCAGGAAAAACCGACAACGAATAAAATAACTAACCAAGTTAACCCGAGTCAACAAAAAGAGGCATTGGATCTGCTTCTACAGTTAGAAGAAATCGATCAAAAAGAATACCAGGAAAGTCTCAAGCATAATTCTAGGGCCTAATATCACCGGCGATCCCATTTTTTGAAAAAATGAAGGTTGGTCGGTTGTTGTCATGCCATTTTTTATTTCAACCCTTGTCAGGATGGACATGCAAAGCGAAGATAAAGTGGACATCCCACTCATCTTCGTTTTTTTAATACGCGTTATATCCATTATTTTACTTTGTAGTTATATATATACAACTCTGGAGATTAATTTTCTGTGGATATTAGATTTTTGAGTTGTTGATATTATTTTTTACAATGTGGATCATGAATAAGGGATTGTGAAAGTTCAAAGTGAATTTGTGAGAAATATATCTTTTTTTGGGGGTTATTTTTGATCTATTCTTTGAACCGTTGGTACTACTGGAATTAAAGCGGTTTAGAGAAGATGCTAATGGGTTTTATAAAGAGGTATTAATAAAAGATATTAAAAATTGTTTTTAACAATTATCTTTTAACCTACCTTAGCTGAATATTGTTACTTGAGTAATTTCTATGTTTTTAGAAGGTAAATATATCCTAATACCTATCATTGATTTTGGTTCTCAAGTTTAATGGAAAAATATGGAGACCTTGATATATTGGTGTTATGGAAAACATTGGATGAAAGATACCAATTAAGTTAGTTCAATTTTGTTTTTAGTTTAGGATAAGTGTGATTATTACCCTAAACTTTTTTGACCGAGGTTTTGAGGTTAAATGCAGTGGTCCTGAGCAAAACAGTCACGGCTCTTCGCACACTCCATTCCGTGACTGTTTTGCTCAGGACCGTAGATAGATAGCAACGTACGGTTAAAAAAGTCTAAGTTTGTTCTTTAGTGTAAGTTAGTAGTAGTTGTAGGGTGGGGGGTGTAGTGTAAAGTAGTTTGTTTGTAAGGGGTTGTGGAGAGGGAGAGAGTAGAGAGAAAAGGCAGGAAGAAGAGTGTGTAAGGTTATCAGAGAAGGTGAGGAAGTGGAAATGGAGGTGGGAGATTGAGCAGGTACCATTTGATTCCCTGGTTCATTCCTCGTGGAGTATGCTATCAATTGAGAACCGTAATCGATTCGAAAATCCATTATTTTAAGGATGAAACCGCAGCTTTGATTCAAGCTTGTCGTCGTTCCTTTGGCCAATTTTCTAGTGGAGAACTCAATCGCTTGGTTGGACGAGAGTGGTGGAGGATCATACGGCCACTGTTTCGATACGAATTTAAAAATCGGATCTTTCCCATGGAACGAATGAAAAATAGCGTCGTGTTAAGTGCGGAGGAACTGGCCATACTTCTGCGTTTGCCAAGTGGAAAGGTCAATTCTACAAAATTGGATCGAATGAAAATGCGGCGAACTCCCCTTCCTTTGGAAGTAAAACGGTTGAATGACAAAAAAGAGGGGATTCAAATTCCCATCGGCCTGCATGAGTATCATGGACAAGCTACACTGGTGAAGTTAGATCTGGCGGGTCTCAATCGACACATGGCGATTTGGGGCGGTACGATGATGGGCAAGTCGACCTTTATTTATAATTTCTTAGAAGATTTGATGAAAATTCGTACCGAAGAAAACAAAATCTGATTTACTGTTATTGACCCTCATGGAAGTTTAGCGGTCGATATTGCAAGCCGGATCCCTAAAGAACAACAGCATCTGGTTCGTTATGTTCGATTTAAAGATGGAAATTTCCCTTTCAATGTCTATGATGTGGATTTTGCTACCAGTGCCGATAAAATTGCTCAAAACGTAGCCGATGTTTGCAAACGGGTTTGGAAAGATTTTTTGGGCCCCAACGTGGATGATAATTTTTTAAATGGGGGAATTACTTTACAACGGGTAGGAGAAGCGTCTTTATATAATTTGCGGATGATATTAGAGGATGAAGTATATAGAACAAACATTCTAAGTCGATTGGATGATACGGATCCGATTGATCATCAGCTTAAACTTTTTCTCTCTAAGTATGATGATTTAGATGATCGCGTGAAAGAAGCGAAAATCAATTCTACATTAAACAAGTTACGAAAGATAACTTTATCTGAAACCATGTCGCGGATGCTTCGATCGGAATCCAATGGGATTCGGTGGAGAGAAGGAATGGATCAAGGGTATTACCATATTTTTGATTTATCCGGACTGACGATTGATGAGCGTCGGTTAGCGGGTTCGATGTGTCTGACCTTTACCCAATTAGCTATGTTAAGTCGGGAAGATCTCTTATCAGCCGGAAAACCTTTACCGTTACATCCGGTGGTTGTGGACGAAGCACCTACATTTATGGATCAGTCCGCTGACGCCATTCAATCCTTTGCGGATGAAGCAAGAAAATACAACGTTCCACTCATTTTAGGTATGCAAGGACTTGAAGGTCAAGTTCCAGATCAAGTGGCGAGCGCTATTTTTCGGAATTTTGGTACCTATGTGGCTTACCGTGTCGGGAATGCCAAAGATGCGGAAAATATTTGTGAAGGGATGAAGTCCCCTGAATTGTCACACGAAGATTTCCAACGGGTAGACCCAAACCATGCCTATGTTCGAATGGCTATTGGACGTGAAACGACCTTACCTTTTTTAGTCAACATGAAGCCCCCTGAGCCTCCTTTATTTACTGCAGACATTCCATCCATGATTCAAAACACCATAGATCAAGCTTTAACTGCTGAACATCGGCGATTGGCCATGAAGAAAGCAGTACAAGAAGAAATCAATACCAAACGAGAACAAATGGAATTGGCCGAGCAAGTGTATCAAGAAGAATGGGATAGCAATCAGCAAAAAAACAATCCTACAGAATCTTTGTTGGTTTCTCCAAACATGAAAAACATAAAGAGGAATCATCGACCAAGTGAAATGGATGAAAAGGAAAATAGCAAGGAGGTGGTTCACAGTGTATTGATTTATATATTGTAATATAGTTAAATTGGTAATAAAATAGGAATACTTCGATAAAAGGCAAATCCATGGAAATATGGAGACGCAAAGCCACGGACCTAAGGTGTTTTTTACTATGGTAGCCGGGTTGCCGAATAGAGGTTAGTCATTCTTTTATTGTGGATGGTTATTTTTTGTTAAAAACAGTAAGTCTTGTCAGTGACTCGTTGTTTACTTTACAAAAATGTTATCCTCCTAATTAAGACAAATCCTTAAGTGATCTTGGTAACCCGGCTCCATACAATTTCTTAACTGCCAATCCTTAAGGAGGGAATCAGCATGGATTTAACGAAAAGTATTTTGTCACTTTTAGCTGAAAACGGTTGCTTAGACCGTGATTCTTTATGTAGTGAAATAATTGATTCGAGAACAATTGACCGTGCAAGCTTCCTATGTCAAAAAGGGTATTTAGAAACAGTCGGTGATCAGTTTAGTATTACTAATCGTGGGAAAGAAATGCTTAAAAAAATGCCATGACCCCCTATACTTTACTAAAGGGGGTATTTTTTATTTAGTTAAACGGGGGTAGAAGGCTGCTTGGTAAAACAGGCTATTTATATGTATAAATTATAAGTATAGCTGATTATATATATCGAATAATTAAGAAAAAGGCACCTCAATGACTTTTTGTCAAATGAGATGCTTTTTCCAGAAGATTGGACTTTTTAATATTTTTAGTCCTCTTGTCAGTCTCCTAAAAATGAAAATAGATGCAATAACTTTAAAAAAATGAAAGAAAGATACCTCTAGAGTTAAAAATGTTGGTATTTACATTAACTTAGGTAACTCGGCTTTTTCTAACATCTATTGTTTTACTACTAGTAAAAGTCCTAGTTGAGTGATAATGAAAACCTATTAAGCTGAAGAAGTGTCTTCTAACGATGCACAATACTTTCGAATCAATTTAGAAGCTTTGGATTGACTGATGTTTAGGTCGGACGCTACTTTTCGCGATGTTTTGTATTTCTTAAATGAAGCTATGACCATATCCCTTTCGAGTAACTCCAAGGCTGCATCCAAGGAAGACGGATAGGTTAATTTTATTACAGGTTTCGTATTTTTTATGATAATGTCTGGAAGGTCTCTTAATTGAATCATCCCGTCGCTTGTAATAACCAATCGTTCCATGACATTTTCCAGCTGCCGGACGTTCCCAGGCCAATCGTATGCTTGAAGAACGTCGAGTGCATCTTGTGTAATAATGTGGCTTGTTTGGTATTTGTTATTTAATTTATTAAGAAAATAATAAATGAGAGGTATAATATCCTCTTTTCGATCCCTCAGTGGAGGAAGTTTTAAATCAATGACATTTAATCGGTAGAAAAGGTCCTCCCTAAATTGCTTGTTTATCACCATTTGGTTTAAATCTTGGTTCGTGGCCGCAATAATTCGAATATCTACGGTTTTTAGCTCTCTTCCCCCGACAGGCAAGAATTGCCGTTCCTGAATGACCTGAAGCAGCTTGGCTTGTATTTTTAGAGAGATTTCCCCAATTTCATCTAAGAAAATCGTTCCGTGGTTAGCCGCCTCAAGCAAGCCTATTTTTCCGCCCTTGTTCGCTCCTGTAAAGGCTCCTTGAGCGTAACCAAATAATTCAGATTCGAGCAACTCCTCTGGTATGGCTGCACAGTTGAGAGCGAGGAAGGGGCCATTTCTACGTTGACTCATTTTATGAAGATAGCTGGCAAGAACACTTTTACCCGTACCTGATTCCCCTTGAATGAGGATAGTCGTATCGGCCTTGGCGATTTTTTGACAGAACTTAATCAGGGCCTTCATATCCTCATTATTTGTAATGATAGTATCCTCTTGTAAGTGAGTGTTTTTTGACTCAGTATTGGTTTCATCGTCCGGACTATACAAGGTCTTGTAATTTTGTTCATGTGAAGTGGTTACGATGAGTTCGATTTCGCCTTCCGTATTAAAAATCGGAACAGCCGTTGTAATAAGTTCCCCGCCGATATAAGTGGTTTGTTTAATTGTGACGGGCTTTTTTTCCTTATGGATATAGGGGATGACGGATGGTCCCCAAAGGCCTTTTTCAATAAATTCACTGTTTAATTTTCCGATTACTTCAGCAGGTTTCAACCCATAATGCCTTTCGCATGTTCGATTTACATAAACAATGCGCCCATCCCTATCTAAAACAAAGATCTCATCGGAAGAGTGGTCGAGAATATTCATCAAGATTTCCGTTGTAATTTCGGCTGTAGGATGTTCAGGGATTCCGTTATGCATGTCTATACTCCTTATTTGAGTCAAAATAAATTCAAGTGAGTTTATTTTAACTCATATTCTGAAGAAAAAGAAGCATTAAACAGTTATTTATATTAGAAATAGGGCTTTTTCTATTGGCACTATTCTTGCAATTGGATATTACCGAAGGATTACCTTTCCTAACAGGTATATGAAAGGGGTTTAAACGATGGATGTTGATGTGAAACAAAGGCAAAGTACTTTACGAAACGATGCCGTATCGCTCGTATACGGATCCTAAAGTATTAAAAGAGGAACAGGAGAAGATCTTCTCCAAAACCTGGCAGTATGTGGGGCATGTGAGTCAGGTACAAAAGGTAAGGGATTATTTTACGTGTGAAGTGGCAGGAGAATCATTGGTCATTATGAGGGGAAAAGATGAACAAATCCGTGCCTTCTATAATGTGTGTCCTCATCGGGCGACAAAATTGGAAAAGAATAGAGAAGGGAATAAGAAAATCCTGCAATGTAGCTATCATGGTTGGACGTTCAACCTGGATGGGTCGTTGCATAAAGCCCCGAACATGAGGGAAGTGGAATCGTTTTGTGAAGAGAGGCCTGATTTCGTTCGGTTCGTCTAGAGATCCAGTCTTCTATGATTTTTGCCAATTTAGATGAGGATGCACCTCCTTTGGAGGAAGGCTATGGTGATTTCTTTGAATGCCTTAAGGTTGCTCCCTTTCTAGGCGAATTGAAGCGAGTATGGACCAAACAGCGTATGATTAAAGGGAACTGGAAAGCGTTTGTGGACAATTATCTTGAATGCGATCACTGCCCGATTGCCCATCCGAGTTTCGTAGCAACATTGGATATGAGTTAATACAAAGTGGTTGCCTATGAAAATTACTCGGTTCAAGGGACCGTGATCAAGCCGGATAAAAAAGTGGGGAGTCTCGAATTGGATAAGGCGGAATTCCAAGGCGGGCGGTTCTACTGGCTGTGGCCAAATCTCATGGTGACGATTTACTCGGGTTTCGGTAACCTATCCATCATCCAGATGATTCCCATAAATTATGAAACGACGTTTAGTATTTATCATGTCTTTTTCCGCGATGAAAACTTGACACAGGAAGTGCAAGATTTATTGAAGTTTATGGAGCAAGTGCGGGATGATGATATTGAACTGGTAGAATTAGCCCAAATCGGGTTTAGATCCAAAGCGTTTGGTAAAGGTGTTCTATCACCTACAGAAAATTTCGCTTTGCAGTATCATGAAATGGTTCAGGAAGTTCTTAGGATTGGAAAAGATAACTCTTGAAGTCGCCTCAAACTCAGTCAATAGAAAACGATTACAATAACTGGATTTTATTACTGTTTAATATGAATTGGGAACGTAGGTAACGCTAAACTCGAGGATAACTAACAAAATATTTTTCTGAGTCGGCATTTTTCATGCAATTCTTCGATTCTTCTCTTTAGATGCGATTTTTGTTGTTAGTTCGAATTTACGATAACCCTTGATTTGCCTGAAAACTAGATGGCTTTTACAAAGATTACTTCCCGAATTTAAGTTAAAATTTTATATTCAGCCTTATTAAATGAGGAGTGATTAGATGAATAGCAAGAAAGTTGTTTTTTACACATCATTAGCTATCAGCTTAGGTTTAATAAGCATTGGTGTATTTATGCCAAAACAGTTAGAAAGCTTTTCTAATTCATCGCTTAATTTAATTTATAATAATTTAGGTTGGTTTATACTTGGAAGTGTTTTTGTTTTCTTTGCCTTCAGTATGTATATTGGACTATCCAAATTTGGTCATATCCGTTTAGGGGACGATAATGATCGTCCTGAATATAAAACTGCTACATGGATTGGTATGCTTTTTAGTGCTTCTATTGGAATCAGTCTTGTATTTTGGGGTGTGGCAGAACCTGTTTCCTACTATATTGATCCTCCGTTTGGTAAAGCATCCTCTGTAGAATCGGCGAAGCTCGCCATGCAATTCGTTTATCTGCACTGGGGGGTTTCCGCCTGGGCTTGTTATGCACTTGTGGGAGTTTCCTTAGCCTTCTTCCAGTTCAGGAGGAAACTTCCATCTTCATTGAGTTCAGTTTTCTATCCGTTAATAGGGGACAAAATTAAAGGACCCTTTGGCAAAGCTATCGATGTCATTGTTATTCTCTCGATAGTTATTGGAATTGCCACATCACTCGGCTTTGGTACTCTGCAGGTCAACAGTGGGATGAATTTTCTTTGGGGTCTGCCCGTGAATATAAGCATCCAAGCCATTATAATCGTGGCGGTAACATTCATTTATATCGGATCTACCGTTTCAGGCCTACAAGGAGCGATGAAACATTTATCCAACTTAAACATGCTGCTCGCTTTTGCTTTATTGGGCTTTGTTCTTTTTCTCGGGCCGACACAAACGATTTTTAAAATCTTTTTCCAGGGAGTGGGCGATTATGTTCAAAACTTCGTTAGTATGTCGCTTAGAACAGAGCCATATAGTGATGGTTCATGGATTGCCAGCTGGACATTGTTTTATTTTGGTTGGTGGATTGCCTGGGCGCCGCTCGTCGGTAGTTTCGTAGCTAGAATATCAAAAGGAAGAACGATTAAAGAATTTATGATGGGGGCCGTATTTATCCCTGTCCTAGGATCTTTCTTCTGGTTTGCTGTTATGGGGGGCTCAGCCATTCATTTAATTCAAAATATGGGTGAAACAGCGCTTGCTACTGCTGTATCACACGATGTGACATCTTCTTTGTTTAAATTTTTTGAGTATTTTCCGATGGCTTCGTTTCTAAGTATTTTAGCTATGGCTCTCGTACTCATTTTCTTTATCACTTCAGCCAACTCAGCTGTTTTTGTATTAGGAATGATTAGTGAAAATGGCAATCCAAATCCTTCTCATCCGACGAAAATCATTTGGGGAATTGTCATTGCCGCAATCTCGGTTGTCCTTATTATGACTGGAGGTCTGGCAGGCTTGCAATCCGCACTCGTGGCAACAGCCGTACCTTTAGCGGTGTTAATGTTGGTTATGTGTTATTCAACGTATAAAGGTCTTAAAGAGGATCTGGGTCTTTCTCAAAGTAGAAAAAATAAACATGTTAAAGAAAAAAATGGAGTTGCCTAAAAACGCGGTAATAAATTAAAAATGTAACGATTCAGGTACCCTCATACTTATTAAAACTAATTGGACTCAGTGGGATTTTTTGTACACTTGAATTATGAAGATACCTGCAATCAGAATAATATAGCTAGAGCCAGCCAGATATATTTCTCTCTCCTAGAGGGAGTGATATATCTGGCTTTTTTATACTCAAAACAATGGAAGCCTGACATGTTGTACGCTTAAGCAAAAAAAGTGATGTATGACCTCTGCGATAAATCTCGGCATGAGAATTGCATATATTTAGTTAGTTTATTAACCGCATGCCCGAGCACAGAGGAGAATGTAGGAATGTTATATTATAAAGCTTTAGTACTGAAAAGGGAAATACAGGAACAGAGGAAAAAATTAAATGATTTGGTCACCCTGAAGGGGATAGGTCACTCGGACGTATTAAGGATGAGTCAAAAATTAGACGAGAAAGTAGTTCAACTTCAAAAGTTAATATTGAAAAATAAACTACGAATTATACAAGGTGAACGATTATGTGGTGAAAGCATTGCTTTAGATAAAAAATACGTAAGGTTTACTATAGTTATTGAATTTAATGACCGTAGCCGCTAGATAGGATAACGTAGTTTCTATTTTTTATGCGTCTGTGTTATTGTTTATTTTGCTCTCATAATGTAATGCTGTGTTTTTCTTCTCAATTTGTTTTCTTTCCTCCATAAAAAACTCGACAATTCCTTGATTATTAAATTTTGTACATAACCTGGATACATGACGGCTTCTATTCGAAACCATATTTTTTTCTGTTTAATAAAGTTTGAGTTTATTTTGATTTATTTCGAGTTAAAAATGACTCGAAATTAAACGAGGATTAGATCGCCAAATTTCACTGTATTCCATTGGAATTACGTTTATTTCCTGCTTTATTTAGCACTTGCGTTCTGAAATGAGTCTGGATCAACTCAAATCACAACAGATAAAACGATAAAAACACGTTATTTTCGATAAATAAGTGGTAAAACGGGGTTGGCACGGATGTTGCAATATAAGAAATTGAGTCTACCCCCTTAGATAGACTATATCAAAGTAAGGATAACAAGAGGAGTGAATTGTATGGCATTAGCAGAGAAAAGCGTAGGGCAAGGATATCAAACGATGCCTTATCGTCTATATACGGATCCGGCTATTTTAGTGGAGGAGAAAGAGAAAATTTTCTCTAGGACATGGCAATACGTAGGACATATCAGTCAAGTTCAGAAAGTAGGGGATTATTTCACGTGTGAAGTAGCGGGAGAGCCACTTGTCATTATTCGAGGAAAGGATGAGCAAATCCGAGCCTTATACAACGTTTGTACCCATCGGGCAACCAAATTGGAAAAAAAGGACGAAGGAAACAAGAAGATTCTCCAATGCGGGTATCACGGATGGACGTTTAATTTAGATGGCTCGCTGAACAAAGCGCCAAACTTTAAGGATGTGGAGCATTTTTGTGAGGGGGAGGCTTGCCTTCGTTCCGTGCGGCTGGAGATTCAAGCTTCCATGATTTTTGTCAATTTGGATGATCAGGCTTTACCTCTCTCTGAAAGTTATGGTGACTTTTTCAAATCTCTAGACGACGTGCCGTTTCTTGGTGAACTAAAAAGAGTCTGGACTAAACAGCGAATCATCAAAGGGAATTGGAAGGCGTTTGTGGATAATTACTTGGAATGTGATCACTGCCCGATTGCTCATCCAGGTTTTGTAGCGACACTGGATATGAGCCAGTATAAAGTGGTTGCCTGTGAAAACTACTCCGTGCAAGGGACCGTCATCAAGCCGGATAAAAAAGTGGGAAGTATCGAGCTGAATAAAGCAGAGTTTCAAGGCGGACGTTTTTATTGGCTGTGGCCGAACTTGATGGTTACCATTTATCCCGGTTCTGGAAACCTTTCTGTTATCCAAATGATCCCTGTTGATCATGAGACAACGATGGGCGTTTACCATGTGTTCTTCCGGGAAGAAAATCTGTCGCAAGAAGAGCAAGACTTGCTGAAGTTTATGGAACAAGTACGGGATGAGGATATTGAGCTGGTGGAATTGGCTCAAATCGGCTTTAGATCCAAGGCATTTGGCAAGGGGGTTCTGTCCCCTACGGAAAACGGGGTGCTGCAGTTCCATGAAATGGTTCAGGATGTCCTTGGGATCAGGGAATAAATAGAGAAGCTGCAAAGATGTATGGGGAGGGGAGCAGCGAAGTGAAACGAGATGAAAAAGTGTATGACATCACGGTTGTAGGTGGAGGTCCGGTTGGACTATTCACAGCGTTTTATTGCGGGATGAGGCAATTCTGTCAAGGTGTTGGAAAGCATGCCGCAACTGGGCGGGCAGCTATCTGCGTTGTACCCGGATAAGTATATTTATGATGTGGCTGGATTCGGTGAGGGACCGACCGCTGTGAACAACGCCAAAGCGTACATGGATCCGGAATCAAAATTGCAGCCAGCCCATAGTTCCAGTATGAAATTTTAGTAAAGACATTAAATAGTAAAGGGGATATAAAGATGAAGAAAAAGTTATTTATTAACGGGGAATGGATGGAATCAAAAAACTATAGTGCCCTACTCTCTCCTTATACACAGGACGTGATTGCGGAGATTCCGCAGGGAACAGAAGAAGAAACCGAAAGGGCTATTGAGTCGGCTTATCAGGCCCGGGTTACCATGGCTAAGATGCCAGCTCATCAACGGGCAGCCATCTTGGAAAGGTTGGCGGCCCTTCTAGATGAACGTTCAGAAGAAGCGGCTCACCTTATTGCTTTAGAAGCAGCAAAGCCGATTACGATAGCCAGGGTGGAAGTTTCCCGTACCGTACAAACCTATAAATTCGCAGCGGAAGAAGCGAAGAGAATTCACGGTGAAACGATTCCTATGGATGCGGCACCTGGTGGAGAAAGGAGATTCGCGTATACGTATAGAGAACCTATTGGGGTTATCGGGGCGATTACACCTTTTAATTTTCCTATGAATCTAGTTGCACATAAGGTTGGGCCGGCCCTTGCTGCAGGAAATTCGGTTGTCCTGAAGCCTGCCAGTCAAACCCCGCTCTCTTCGCTGTTCATTGCTGAACTCTTGCAAGAAGCAGGATTGCCTGCTGGAGCCCTCAATGTGGTTACGGGAGGCGGAAGAGTGGTGGGAGACAAACTCGTAACTGATCCGAGAGTTCATATGATTACCTTTACGGGAAGCCCTGGAGTAGGGATCGGAATCCGTAATAAGGCCGGTTTAAAACGAGTAACCCTGGAGTTAGGATCGAACGCATCCGTCATTATCGATAAGGGCGTGGACATCGACAGGATTATTCAACGTTGTGTCACAGGTGCTTTTTCAAACCAAGGGCAAGTTTGCATCTCCTTACAACGGATTTATGCCCATGAAGAAGTGTATGATCGTTTTGTTGAGAAGTTTATTCAGGCAACAAATCAGTTGAAATTGGGAGATCCACTAGATCCTCAAACCGACGTATCCGCTTTAATATCGCCTAGTGACGTACAAAGAACCTTGAACTGGATAGAAGAAGCCAAACAGGGCGGGGCGAAAATTGCAGCAGGAGGTAAAGCAGAGGGAAATATCCTCTATCCGACGGTCATTTTGGATGCAGATACCGCTCTGAAGGTATCCTGCCAAGAAGTATTTGCTCCCGTAGTTCTGATCAATCAGATTAAATCGGTGGAAGAGGGAATTGAGAGGGTGAATGACTCCCGTTTTGGGTTACAAGCAGGGATTTATACAGAAAACGTGCACACGGCGCTGGATGCAGCCGAAAAGCTACATGTTGGAGGAGTTCTGATCAATGACATTCCTACGTTCCGCGTAGATCACATGCCGTATGGCGGGGTAAAGGAAAGCGGAACTGGACGGGAAGGACTGAAGTATGCCGTGGAAGAGATGACCGAAATGAAGCTCGTTATCTGGAACCGGAATTTAAACCGGGGCTAAGGAGAAAAAAGGAAATGGAAAAAATTTATAAAATCGGCGTCATTGCTGGAGACGGCATTGGTCCAGAGGTTATTCATGAAGGAGTCAAAGTACTCAATACCATTGCCGAAGTGGATGGAAGCTTTCGGTTTGAGTTTAACTACTTCCCTTGGGGATGCGAGTACTATGCTAAACATGGGGAAATGATGCCAGAAGATGGTTTAGAGCAACTCCGGTATTTTGATGCAATCTATTTGGGGGCTGTGGGTTATCCAGGAGTTCCCGACCACATCTCTTTATGGGACCTGCTGCTCAAAATTCGCAAGGGATTCGATCAATATATCAATATCCGTCCGATCACGCTATTGGAGGGAGCGCCTTGCCCTTTGAAGGATGCCAATAAAGAAGACATAAACATGCTATTTATTCGGGAAAACAGCGAAGGGGAGTACGCTGGAGCGGGGGATTGGCTGTTTGCCGGAAAGCCTGAAGAGGTGGTATTGCAAACCGGTGTTTTCTCAAGAAAGGGAACAGAACGAGTCATCCGTTATGCATTTGAAGAAGCTCGCCGGTTAGGAAAATCCCTTACGAGCATCAGCAAAGGAAATGCCTTGAATTATTCCATGGTGTTTTGGGATAGGGTCTTTGAAGAAGTGAGCAAGGAATATCCGGATGTTCCGACGTATTCGTATCTGGTTGATGCTGCAGCTATGTTTATGGTCAAGCAGCCGGAACGATTTGAGGTCGTTGTCACCTCCAATTTGTTCGGGGACATTTTAACGGATCTAGGAGCGGCGATTGCGGGAGGTTTGGGGCTTGCAGCCGGTGCCAATATTAATCCGGAGAGAGCCTATCCTTCCATGTTTGAACCCATTCACGGCTCTGCACCAGATATTGCAGGAAGAGGATTAGCCAACCCCTTGGCCGCGATCTGGTCGGCCAGTCAGCTCCTGGATTTCTTTGGACATGAGGATTTAGGAGCAAAAGTACTAGAAACGGTAGAGAGTTTACTCATTGAAAAGTCAGTACTTACTCCGGATATGGGAGGCACAGCCAAGACGTCAGAGGTAGGCAATCGAGTGGTTCAAATCTTAACTGAAAAGATGAGTATCGTTTAGTTGTAAATATAGAGAGCCAAAAAGGGTATTGGCTCTCTCTTTTCTATTTAACAGTTTATTAGAATGGGAGACCAGGTTCTATGGGGTATGAAATTCTACTTACTATCATTGTGATAAACGTCTTATATGTATCCTTTTTCACCTTGAGAATGATCCTTGTAATTAAAGGGTATCGATTATTTGCTTCCCTTTTGTCTATGATTGAGGTTTTTGTTTATTTGAAAGGTCTTGCCATTGTTCTTGATAATTTAAATAATCCTATCAATTTAGCAGCTTATTGTATCGGCTGGGGAATGGGAGTTTATTTGGGAAGTCGGATTGAAGAATACATGGCATTGGGGCATGTGACCATTCAAGTAGTGGTTGACTCGATAGAACTCGACCTGCCTGATTATCTTCGCCAACAAGGCTTCGGTGTGACTTCTTGGCTAGGCGATGGAAAAGATGGAAAGCGTCTTGTCATGCAAGTGTTGGCCAAAAGAAGCAATGAACGGAAGCTCTTAGAGTTCATTCAAAACCGTGTGCCTAAAGCGTTTGTGATCTCATACGAGCCCAAGCAGTTAAAGGGGGGATTTTGGGTTAAGCATTTGAAAGGATAGGCTCTTTGTCCTCCTCCTTGGGGGCGCAGAGGGAGCAAACATAAATTGTAACTATCCAGTAGTTAAGGGCGTTTTTGCAAATCAATACATCATAAGAGTAGTAAACATAATAAAAAAAAGTGTAAAAATATTAAAAAAAGTTAATCGGAATATTCCTTATAATTTAGATAGGTAGAGTTGGCGAGTCATAACGGGAACGCTTTAGGACGATGATCCTCATTCTAGGCCATTTGCTAACGAAGCAGCTATTCTTTTACCACAGGTACATAATTTCCAACAAGGAGGATTTCCAGATGGTTCAGGAAAACAAAGGTTTGGCCCGCAGGCAGTTTCTAGGTAAAGTCGGAAAAATCGGGGTCGCTTCCGCTGTTCTCGGTGCCCCTGGCACCATGGGTTTCATCCTACCTGATACGGTAAGTGCGGAAGCCGAGAAGAAGAAAGATGACCATAACACCAAAAAACCAGGAAAAAACAGTTCCTACATGCTGTTGAATGTCCGGTTGGAAAGCGGATATAAGTATGACAATGGCCAGGTCGTCGGAACCGAGACCGTCATGCGCAACCTCCAGATCGAAAAAGGTATCATTACCAAAATACTAGATACTAAGGCCCCCTATAAAAAAGGCATCGATTGCTATGATGCGAAAGGCTTGCTCCTCTTACCTTCTTTTAAAGATATGCATATTCATTTGGATAAAACGTATTATGGCGGTCCTTGGAGAGCGGCATATCCGAGGAAAAATGTTTTTGACATAATTAACCTAGAGCAAACACTGCTGCTGGAGCTGCTACCAACGGCTCAAGAACGTGCGGAGAAATTAATTGAGTTAATCCTTAGCTTTGGATCGACTTATATCAGAAACCATTGTAACATCGACCAGGTCGTAGGTCTGAAAAATCTCGAGAAACTGAAGCTCGCCTTAGCAAACTATTCAGATAAAATATCACATGAAATCGTGGCCTTCCCTCAACATGGCTTGCTTCGTTCAAATGTAGAAGGGCTGATGCGCGAAGCCATGCAGCTCGGAGTTACTCATGTTGGCGGACTAGATCCAACCTTGGTTGACGGGGATATAGAAAAATCGTTGCAAACGATGGTACAAATCGCGGTGGACTATAAAGCAGGCATCGATATTCACCTTCATGAAGGAGGAGAAATGGGCTTGAAGGTAATTCGTCGCTTGGCTGATCTGACAGAGGAAGCCAAGCTGCAGGGCAAAGTGACAATTAGCCATGCATTTTCACTTGCCTCGTTACCGGATGGCGCCGACGTCGAAATGGCCAACCGCCTTGCGTCCCTAGATATCTCTATTGCATCATCTGTTCCAATTATGAAACAAAACGTTATGCCGATTTCGCTGCTTCAGAAGCAGAAGGTGAATGTCCTGCTCGGCACTGATAATATTATGGATCATTGGTTACCGTTCGGGATCGGCGATACACTGCAGAAGGCACATCTTGTGGCACAGCAGAGTGGAAGAATCGACGAATATAACCTTTCCCGCACACTTTCCCTTGCTACCGGTGGGATTACGCCTTTAGACGACTCTGGCAAGCAAATATGGCCGCAAGTAGGCGACGCGGCGACTGCCGTACTTGTTCCGGCAAGCTGCTCGGCTGAAGCGGTTGCTCGATTGCCGAAGCGTACTGCGGTGCTGCATAAGGGTACCTTATGCTCAGGCTCTCTTGATAGCGTGTAACTTTAAACATCAATGGCTGCTATATCTCATTTGTAGGGCTCGTTATTGGTGATAACGCTGGTAAAAAATAAAGATGAATACTTAGGAGGAAATGATGCTTCAAAATATTGGCATACCAGGACTAATACTCATTTTAATTATTGCCCTTATTATTTTCGGTCCTTCCAAGTTACCGGAAATTGGACGAGCATTTGGTTCGACCTTAAGAGAGTTTAAAAAATCTACTAGAGATCTGGTAATTGATGACGCCAAATCAGAAACAACAAAGTATAAAAATTAGCCACTTTAATGATGGAGATGGAAAACATGGAGGTTATTCAAAATCGCTGGCGTGAGGGGCTGGGGGCGATGCAATGGTTCGTATTTTTACTGGCAAATGCGGTCGCCTTACCCGTTGTACTTGGTCAAATCTTTTATTTGACAGTAGATGAAGTAGCTGGATTGATGCAACGTACGTTTTTCGTCGTCGGGCTCACTTCTTTCATACAGGGCTTTTGGGGCCACCGCTTACCCATTGCGGACGGTCCGGCAGGATCATGGCTAGGGGTATTTGTAATTCTAGGCAATGCAGCCATCCAGCAAGGCCAAGATTTGCTGGAGACTTTGAAAATTTTGCAAGGAGGGATGCTTGTCGCGGGACTGCTGCTCTTTGTCTTTGGGATCACAGGCATGATCCAACGGATGCTGTCTTTTTTTACTCCTCTTGTAACAGGTTCCTTTCTTTTATTGCTTGCCATACAGTTGAGTGGTGTGTTTCTGAAAGGGATGATGGGAGTTCATGGAGAATCTCCGCAGGTAGATGAGGTCACTGCGCTGATTGCTTTTGGTGTTTTCTTGCTTGTTATTGGTTTATCCGTACGCGGGAGAGGCTGGATCAAAAGCTATGCGGTATTAATCGGGATCTTAGCCGGTTGGATTGCTTTTTATGCTGTTGGAAAAGGAGCAGTTCCGATTATAGCCGATAGCGGGATCCAAATGCCGGAAATATTGGCGTGGGGATGGCCTCAATGGAACCAGGGCATGGCCATGTCCGCTGTCCTGCTATCGCTCATCCTAGTTTCCAATACCGTCGCAGCCGTATCGGCAGTTGGGCAAGCCGTTAACCATCATGATGAGCCGGATAAAAAAGCACTCAACCGTGGAGGGTGGGCAGGGGGGATCGCTCACATGATATGCTCAGCCTTCTCTACCGTTGGTATCGTACCGCTCCCTGTGAGTGCTGGTTTTATTCGCCTAACTGGCCAATACCGGATGCGACCTTTCCTCATTGCTTGTGTAGTACTTGCCTGTATGGCTCTAATCCCTAGTGTGATCAGTTATCTGGCTTTATTGCCTGGACCAGTTGCCTATGCTGCACTCATGGCTTCATTTGTCCAGCTAATTGGGATCGGACTCCAAGCGGTCTTGCGCGATTCGCTTGACCAGCGTAAGCTAACAATCTTGGGTAGTGCTCTTTTACTCGGGGTGGGCGTTATGTTTTTGCCAACGACGATTTTACAAGATTTCCCCTCCGTAATCCAATATGTTTTTGGCAATGGCTTACTCGTCGGAACCGTGATTGTTATGGTTCTAGAAATGGTTTGGCCTGTACAAAAAGAACAAAGTAGCGAACTGCTGGACGTGAATTCGAGTCAGCAAAGGGTGAAGCTGTTATTTAGGAGATAAAAATGGTGCCCGGTGTCATAATACCGGGTTCTTTTTATTTACAAATACTTGAGATTTCTTACCAAACATTGCTAAGAGATTCAGATTCTCTTAGCGATGTTTCTTTGGAGGATCATCTTCCCTGCAGTATAAACAACGACAAAAGTGAGGGAAACCATTGCACTCAACCAAATACTATATAAATTTCCAAGATACATACGACTTCCGAATCCAGCTGTTAACCCGATCACTGTACAGAATGGAATGAAATTATCCACTTTCCCTTTACTCATCATGATCACAACCAGAGGAGCAATGAGAGATGCGTGGATATTGCCAAAGAAAAATAAAAGACCTAAAAGTGAGGGAGTGAAATAATAGGTGAGAACAAGGAAAAAAAGGCCGATCAATATTGCGAGCTTGTATCCCATTTGAATCTTTTGGGGCTCACCTAAGCTCGGCTTTAAAGCCTGATAGACATTACGAACCAACAAACTAATGACAGAATGGAGTCCGGCTCCAAACGTAGAAGTGGTTGCACTCAAGCAGCAAATAACAAAGATAGCCAATATCAAAGGAGTATCGAGTCGACTCATAAGATCGGTAAATAAAGACTGGATATCATCAAATCCGCCTGTATAAATCAAAATCATAAACAAAGTCGAAAAGGCCATTGGAAAGGCCAACCATACAAATCCGGATATCAGGAATGTCGGAAAAATTTTTTGTTCTTCCATAGTATAGATTCTTTGCCAGGTTGCTAGATCTGCAAATACTTGCCCCAACCCAATAAAAATCCCTGTGGCCATAAAGAATAAACCATCATAATTATTGATAACAAGTAAGTAAGGATGATATAACCGAATTCCTTCATAGACAGGCTGTACCCCTTCCTGAACAAAAAAATAGAGAGGGATCAGGATGGCACCCGCAAATAGGAAGACAACCTGGAAAATAGCAAAGCGATGAACTAGAATGATGCCTCCTGTACCCGCAAACAGTATGCAAAAAGTAATAAAATAAAATATTCCCATAAATGCGGGCACGTTAAAGACCATCTGCAATAATTTTCCTGAAATCATTGCTTGGACAAACATAAAATCCATACTTGTGATTAGTAAAATTAGTATCAGTAGCCAATAACCGGAGGAGTGGAGTTTTTGTTGTAAATAATCTCCGATCGTTAGATTTTCTCTAGATTCGTTTCGGACTTTTTTCCCAAACCACCCCATGACCATTAAGGCGAATGCCTGCATCAAGGCATACCCGATTCCGCCAAAAACACCGTATTTCACAATGGATTCAGGTGATGCAAGGATCGTATTACCAGTTACCCATCTGGCCAAGAGGGAGATTACTCCTAAACCGATTCCCAGTTTGGCTACTCCCGAGACATAATCATGAAACGTGCGGTAGAACAATTTATTTCTCCTTCTCTCGAAAATCTTTTGGTGTTATGCCGACTAGTTTCCGGAACACTGAACTAAAGTAATGCTGGCTATTGAATCCTGTTTTTTCTGCAACATCCGAAATGCTCCAATTCAAATGCGAAGTTAAATATTTTTTGGACATTTGAATTCTGTATTGCATTAAATAATCGGAAAAAGAAATGCCCACCTCCTCATGAAACCGACGGCTTAAGTAGGTTGGGTTGATATGAATGGCGGATGCAAGATCGCCAAGATTCAGTTTCTCTGAATATTTATCATGGATCATTTGCAACGCGTCAAGTATGACACGGGAATACTTGGACATAGTAGGATTTTCTTTGTATTTTCCAAGAATCTTTGCTAGTTCACTTTCAATCACCGGTTTCGTGATATAATCGAACACGCCAAGTCGTATTGATTGTTTCGCATATTGAAAGTCCTGGTAAGCCGTTACGATAATCAGTTCCATGTCTTGATTATGTTTCCGCATGGTTTCGCCAATTTCTAATCCTGATCGCCCGGGGAGATGGATATCAAGAAAGGCAAGATGAATTTTGATCTTCTGACTAATATCTAAAGCTTGGCAACCGTCTGATGCCTTATGGATCTTCCACAAGGGAAACAAGGGCTGAATTAAAAATTCAAGCTGATCTAATTCAAGAGGTTCATCATCCACTAACAGGACATTCATTTCATCATCTCCTTTAAATCCGGTAGATACATGGCAGGCCAACATACTTCCACCTCCGTTCCATTCCCCAGAGAGGTAAAAATATTCAAGCTGGCTCGTTCCGAAAAATAGTAGAACAAACGTCGGCGGATATTGTCTAACCCATGGCCGCTTTCTTCCTCAACCTTTTCTCCTGCACCGGTCATCGAGCCATTGTCGATCACTTGAAGAATGATTTGACCATTCTTGGAAAAGAGACGGAGGCGCAAGATGGCCTCCCCTAATTTCCTTTCCAGACCGTGCTTAAAAGCATTTTCCACGAGAGTTTGCATAATAAAAGGGGGAATATAAGCTTTTAAAATATCTTCCTGAAAATCCATATGCACCGTTAATCGAGAGCCGAAACGAAGCTTTTGAATCTCAATATAGTGCTCGGTATACTGAATTTCTTCATCCAAGGGAATCAGAGGCTCATTGGTCTTATATTTGAACTTCAAGAATAAGGAAAGAACCTCTAAAGCTCTGACCAGCTCATCAGATCTCCTTAAGCGCGCTAAGCTCAAGATGACATTCAGCGTGTTAAATAAAAAATGAGGCTGAATCTGTTGATTCAATTGATTGTAAAGGGCTTGCTGCAGCTCCTTTTCTAGCTTGATCTTTCTATTATTGTATTCAAGCAAATCAATGCGCTTTTCAAAAATAAAAAGAAATAGTAGCGTAATAGCTCCTGCAATAGGAGCTAAAATAAATAGCAGAATAAGCATCGTAAAGCTTTCATAGCTGAACATGGGATACCTTCCAGAAAATAATATTCATTCTGTCTATTTTTATTTTATTATATTATCAGCTTATTAACTAGAATGAGTTTGACCCTTGATCAGTTTACTAGATGGCAGGCAACCTGATGCTTGCCTGAAATGATACGAAGCTCGGGGGTAGTTACTTTGCATTCCTCGATGGCGAAAGGGCACCGGGTATGGAATCGACAACCAAGTGGCGGATTGAGAGGGGAGGGGACATCTCCTTTTAATAAAATCCTCTCTTTCTTTTCTTTTTGATTAGGAACAGGTATGGAAGACAATAATGCTCTTGTATAAGGATGCTGCGGATTATCGAAAAGAGATCTCTTATCGGCGATCTCCACGATTTTTCCAAGATACATCACCATAATCCGATCTGAAATGTGGCGAACTACACCCAGATCATGGGAGATAAAGAGAAAGGTTAGACCTAACTTATGTTGAAGGGATTTGAGTAGGTTTAACACCTGGGCTTGTACGGATACATCAAGAGCTGAGACCGCTTCATCACAAATAATCAGCTTGGGCTCTACGGCGATGGCCCGTGCAATGCCAATTCGCTGCCTCTGTCCGCCGCTGAATTCATGTGGGTATCGATCCATGGTATCAGGTCTCAGCCCGACATTCTCCAATAGCTCCAGGATGCGCTCTAAACGTTTTTCTTTGGGAAGGACTTGTTGAATAGCTAACGCCTCATAAAGGATTTGGCCTACCGTTTGCCTAGGATTGAGGGAAGCAAACGGATCCTGGAAAATCACCTGCAGATCTTTACGCATTTTTCTCATATCCTGTTTATTTAGGCGAAGCAGATCTTGATCTTGAAATTGAATCTGACCATCAGTTGGCTGATCCAGGCGCAAAATCGCCCGCCCGGTGGTAGACTTTCCGCAACCCGATTCACCCACGATACTCAAGGTTTCTCCTTCATAAACAACAAAACTAATGTCATCAACAGCTTTTACGTGATTCACGGTTCGTCCCAGAATTCCACCTTTAATGGGGAAGTATTGTTTTAAATTTTTAATTTTTAATAATACCTTTTTGCGGTCATAGAATTGAGGGTTAGTTACCATGAACATTGACCTCCGTTTTTCTTTCTATTTCTTCTAGCCTGCTGTCCCATTCTGGGGCATAGATCCAGCAGCGAACTTTGCTACCATTCCCAACATCCTGCAGCTCCGGGAGCGAGTGGTTACATAATTCTGTGGCATGCGGGCAACGTGGAGCAAAACGGCAACCCGAAGGCAAGTGAAAGGGACTTGGAACGCTTCCTTTGATGGCCTGGAGTTCCTCTTGATCCTGGTCCATACGGGGCAAAGAATTCAATAATCCTAGTGTATAGGGATGCTTAGGATTTTCAAATAATTGTTTGGTATCGGTGTATTCTACGATTTTTCCGGCATACATGACGGCTACGCGATCACATGTTTCCGAAACGACTCCCAAATCATGGGTGATCATGATGATTCCCATTCCCAGGTCTTTTTGCAGTGATTTCATTAGCTCCAGTATTTGGGCTTGTATCGTTACATCAAGAGCCGTCGTAGGTTCATCAGCAATCAGGATTTCGGGATGACAGGCCAGAGCCATCGCAATCATCACCCGCTGTCTCATGCCTCCACTTAACTCGTGCGGTTCTTGTTTGACTCGTTTTTCAGGAGATGGAATGCCTACCAACTGTAGCATCTCAACTGCTTTCTCCCAAGCTTCCTTTTTTCCGAGTTGTTGGTGTAGGCGAAACACTTCAGCAATTTGCTCCCCAACCGAGTAAACTGGATTCAAGGAGGTCATCGGTTCTTGGAAAATCATCGAGATCTCATTCCCGCGGATGGATCGCATCTCTGCTTCTGTTTTTTTCAGCAGATCTTGCCCTTTAAACAGGATTTCTCCGCCAACAATCTTCCCTGGAGGACTAGCGATGAGACGCAGAATCGAAAGGGAGGTCATGCTTTTTCCGCAGCCTGATTCCCCTACGATCCCGAGAGTTTCCCCCTTGTGAATCGTGAAATCAACGCCATCCACAGGTTTGCTGATACCTTCGTCGGTAAAAAAATACGTCTGTAAGTTGCGGACTTCTAAAATTTTCTCCTTTGGCTTTTGCATGTGAATTCCTCCTAGTCCAATTCAATCCGTTTATTAAAAAATCGATATAATACATCCACGATCAAATTCACGATGACAAAGATCATCGAAGCGACAAGGACGCCACCTTGAACCATTGGCAGATCTCTCATTCGAATAGCTTCTACGATCATCCTACCAAGCCCGTTGATGGCGAATACGGATTCAACTAATACAGCTCCACCGAGCAAGGCTCCGAATTGTAAACCAACAACAGTGATCACGGGAATGAGTGCATTTTTTAGGGCATGCTTGTAAATGATGACTCTTTCCTTGAGTCCTTTGGCTCTGGCGGTTCGGATGTAATCCTGGCGGATCACATCCAGCATGCTCGAACGAGTCATACGGGCTACAATAGCGGCACCTGATGTTCCTAAAGTGATCGCCGGGAGCCATACATGCATGAAGGTTCCCCATCCGGCGACAGGAAAAATATGCAATTTGACTGAGAAACAGAAAATTAGGATAAGTCCCAACCAGAAACTGGGCAGGGATACCCCGAGCAGGGCGATAATCATTAATGTAGTGTCAGCCCAGGAATACTGCTTGGTTGCTGAGATAATCCCAGCAATCATCCCCAACACTATGGTTATGATGATGCTTACAGCTGCCAATTGAATCGTTATCGGCAACCGGGCCATAATTTCATCAAATACAGGAAGGTTTGTTTTCATAGATACTCCGAGGTCCCCTCGCAAGACGTTCATAACATAATCAAAGTATTGAACAAGTAATGGCTTATCCAATCCTAATTGTTTATGAATTCTCTCAATGATTTCGGGTGTTGCGCCCTCACCCGCAATTAGCAGCGCTGGATCACCGGGAACTAATTTCATGATCAAAAAAACGACCAGTATGACGCCTAATAACACAGGTACCATCTGCAGCATGCGGCGAATGATATAAATGAACATGGATATCCCCCTTTATTTCTTCATTCTTGGATCTAGCGCGTCTCGAAGACCATCTCCGAACACATTTAACCCTATCACTAATGTGGAGATCGCAAGTCCTGGAAATATGGCAAGATATGGGGCAGAATACAAGAAATCTCGTCCATTACTGAGCATAGCTCCCCACTCCGGCAGCGGCGGCTGCGCCCCGAGTCCCAAGAAAGATAAACCTGCTGCGGTTAAAATAGCAGTCGCTAACCGCAGGGTTGCTTGAATAATAATAGGAGACAATATATTAGGGAAGATGTGTTTGAAGATGATGGTTCCATCGCTTGCACCTAGTGAACGGATCGCATCAACATATTCCATTTTTTTGGCGGATAATGTGGAGCCTCTAGCAATCCGTGCAAACATAGGTACGGAAAATAAACCCACGGCTATGATGACATTAATCAAACTCGGTCCTAAAGCGCTTACAATAGCTAGGGTAAGCAGAATTCCTGGAAAAGCGAGAAGAACATCGATAATCCGCATAATGATCGTATCTACCCATTTTCCGTAATAGCCAGAAATCAAACCGAGGAAAATGCCAATAAAAGCACCGATAAACACAGATAGAAAGCCGACTGTTAAAGAAAGGCGCGTCCCATATAATAATCTGCTGAAAATATCCCGCCCTTTATCATCCGTTCCCATCCAATGGTCCATTGAGGGTGGTTTCAATCTATTCATCAGATCAATTTGATAAGGATCATGTGTAGAGAGGAGGGGAGCCATTACCGCGATCAGAATATAGAAGAGAACCACGCCCCCTCCAACCAAGGCCAGTTTATTTTTTCTTAGCTTCTTATAAACCTCCCTCCATTTGTCCATTCGGACAAAAAATACTTTTGTCGGATACACCTGATTTTTTTCAAGCAACTCTGTTTTCATGAGATAACCCTCCTTTTCTATTTTTAAAGTTATCAGAAAATTAACTAAAGTAAATATGATTTGGACAATACGTAAAAATAGCTAAAATAGAGGTAAAAATCTTTAAAAATATCAGATGGTCTGCTGTGATTGGTGATAAGGATTATATAAAAAGTAAAAATAATATAAAAATAGACGAAAATACTTAAAAGACTATGTAGTGAATTTTGTTATAATTCGAACAAGAAAGAAATTAACTCAATATAGAAAAGGACAGGAGGAGATAAAATCTCGTAAAAGGAAAGAGAATTCATATCAAATCGTATGTAATTTCTAAAACAAGAAGAAGGATAAAAGGGGGCTATTCTTTGAAAAAAATACGCATTTTTAACGCGATTTTTGCTATCTCTCTTGTTTTTAGTGCAGTCCTTACCGGTTGTTCTTCCAGCTCAGTGTCAAATGAAGAAAAGAAAGAGACGGCTGAAACAACTCCAAAGGAGGGCGGAATTTTAACCATCGCTAGACTAGCGGATGCAGAAAACCTGGATCCTCAATTTATGTCAACGATTAACGCGGCAAGTGTTACTCAGCATAAAATTTATGAAGGACTTGTTCAGCGGGATAAAAACTCGGAGATTAAACCGATGCTGGCAACCGAATGGAAGCAGGTGGATGACCTGACGTGGGAATTCAACCTTCGCCAAGGAGTCACCTTCCATGACGGAACCCCTTTTACGGCCGAAGCTGTCAAAAAGACCTTTGATCGCATTTTAGATAAAGAAGTCGCATCTCCTCGAGCCAATTTATTCGAGAAGGTTAAGGAAATTAAAATTATAAATGAACATACGGTTCAATTCATACTTACGGAACCGTTTTCTCCACTTCTTTCCATTCTATCTAATCATGAAGGCAGTATTTTTAGTCCAAAAGCGATTGAAAAGTATGGAAAGCAGTTATCCCAACATCCGGTCGGAACAGGTCCTTTTACCTTTCAAACCTGGACACCCGGACAAGAAATTATACTCGTAAAAAATGAAGCCTATTGGGGAGAAAAACCGAAGGTGGATAAGGTAGTCTTCAAAGTTATACCCGAGGATGCGACGAGGATTGCTATGGTGGAAACCGGAGAAGCACATATCGCCGAACCGGTACCGGTGACAGAAGTCGAACGGGTACAATCTTCATCCGTTATGAGTCTTTATCGAAGCGAAGCATTTGGAACGGAATTTATTGGATTTAATACGAAGAAGAAACCGTTTGATGACGTTCGAGTTCGCCAGGCCATAAGCCATGCCATTGAAACGGACGCCATTATAAAAGGCGTCTTCAACGGTGTTGGAACGAAATCAAATTCCACGATGGGCCCGAAGGTATTAGGATATAACCCGGATTTAAAAGGGTATGAATACGATATTAACAAAGCGAAAGCCCTTTTGTCTGAAGCGGGCTATCCAAATGGATTTAAAACGACGATTCTGACTAATGATCTGAAGGAGCGGATGAATTTAGCCGAAGTTGTCCAATCTCAATTAAAGGGAATCGGGATTGATGTGGAAGTGAAAGTATTGGAGTTTGGGACTTTCTTCGCAACGGCTGCGAAAGGGGAAACCGATTTATTCATTACCAGCTGGAGAAACGCAACTGGTGACGGAGATTACAACCAGTACAACCAATTCCATTCCAAGTCCCAAGGAAGTGCCGGAAACTATTTCTTCTATAAAAATCCGGAAGTAGACAAGCTGATCGAAGAGGGGCGCAAAGAAAAAGATCTTTCGCAACGAGAGAAAATTTATGCCCAAATTCAAGAGATAGAAATGAAGGAAACTCCATTCGTCCCGATCCGTAATCTGGAGAATATTGCTGCAGTGAGCAAGAACGTAAAAGGGGTTTGGATGAGTCCATCCGGGTACTTGATGATTAACGAAGTGACCATCCAATAGTAGTGGCAGGAGGGAGGACTCCTCCCTTCTTAATACAAGTAGAAAAATAGCATTTATTCAAAGACGAAGGAAAGGATGGTCGTACTGATGTCCTATGCATATTGGATTACCGACGTTCGGCTAGAGAGAGGCTTTCAATATGAAAATAACGCTGTTTCCGGCACGGAAACAGAGGTTTGCCACCTTTTAATAGAAGAAGGTAAGATTGCAGAGATCGTATCAGCCAAAACCCCACTCCTAAGCGATTTTCCCAAATTAAAGGCGAACGGACTTCTTATGCTGCCTTCTTTTGAAGAAATGCATATTCACATCGATAAAACCTATTACAGCGGACCGTGGAAGGCTTGCACTCCGTTCATAAATATTTTTACCCGTATAGAAGAAGAACAAAAATTACTTCCCCGCTTACTACCTACAGCAAGACAGAGAGCTGAAAACATGCTAGAGCTTCTCCTGCAGTCGGGTGTCACACGCGTGCGTACCCATTGTAACGTAGATCAGGTGATAGGCCTAAAAAATTTGGAAGCTACACTTCAAGCGATTGAAACTTTTGCCGGAAAGCTGTCCTGCGAAGTTGTAGCTTTTCCTCAACATGGCTTACTTCGCAGCCAATCTGTTCAGCTAATTAGGGAAGCCTTGCGGTCAGGAGCGCAATTGGTTGGCGGGGTAGACCCGGCAACTGTCGATAACAACATCGAAAAGTCACTGCAAACGATCATGGAACTAGCTGTAGAAGCCAACGCTGATGTAGATGTCCATTTACACGATCCCGGTCATTTAGGGCTTTTCACCATGAAAAGGCTGTCTGAACTTACGGAAGAAGCGGGCTGGCAGGGCAGAGTGACGGTTAGTCATGCGTTCGGATTGGGAGGGGTACCATTTGAAGAAGCAGCTGAAATGGCAGAGATTTTTGCCCGACTAGGCATTTCCATCACCTCTACGGTTCCAATTAGAGTCTCTACTCCCATTCCTCCGATTCCTTTGCTACATGAAAAAGGGGTAAACGTATACTTAGGCACCGATAGTATTACCGATCATTGGTCTCCTTTCGGAACAGGGGATATGCTGGGGAAGGCCTGCTGTTTGGCGGAACGTTTTCGCTGGATTGATGAGGGATCTCTAGCGCAAGCTCTTGGATTCATCACAGGCGGGACGACTCCGTTGAATGAAAAAGGAAACCGTGTTTGGCCGATGGTTGGGGATGAAGTGAATGCCATTTTCATTGATGCCAGCTGTTCAGCGGAAGCGGTAGCAAGGCGAGGCAAACAACAGGCAGTGTTGTATAGGGGAAAAGTTGTATCGGGTTCACTTGAATCTGTAGAAGAAGACATGGTGTAAATGAATTTCCAACTCAAATGAAAGGATGAAATCATTGTGAATTCTCCTTACTGGTTGACAAATGTTCGCTTGGAGAGCGGCTACCGTTACGAGGAAGGGCTCGTCGCAGGGACAGAGACTGAGATCTGCCATCTCCTTATTGAAGACGGAAAAATTTCTGAGATTATGTCTGCTGTCACCACGATAGACAGTGATCTCCCGAAACAAGACGCTCGAAATCTACTAGCTCTCCCATCCTTTACAGAAAAACACTTTCATTTGGATAAAACTTATTTGGGAGGACCGTGGAAAGCGAGTAAACCTGCCAAGAACTTGATCGAACGTTTAGAATGGGAGGCAAATGAACTTCCCGCATTATCTAAGACAACGAGGGAGAGAGCCGAACAATTACTGGACCTGATTTTGCAGTCCGGCTCTACCCACATTCGTACCCATGTGAATATTGACCCATATATCGGACTTAAGAATTTGGAAGCGATTCGCATGGCGCTGGAATCTTTTAAAGGAAAATTATCCTATGAGATTGTGGCATTTCCTCAGCATGGTTTGTTGCGGACCCAGGTGGGTGATTTAATGAGACAAGCGCTGCGCGAGGGGGCTACTTTGGTCGGAGGAGTGGACCCTGCTGGAGTTGACGGCAACGTTGAGGCATCTCTGCAGCAGATGATGGAAATTGCTGTTGAAGCCAATGCCGATATAGATTTGCATCTGCACGACCCAGATTATTTGGGTGCCTACACCATGAACAGATTGGCAGGATTGACGGAAGAAGCAGGCTGGCAGGGCAGAGTAGCGGTCAGTCATGCCTTTGGATTAGGAGGGGTCCCAATCGAGCAAGCCGAAGAGATGGCGGACGTATTTGCGGAATTAGGGATCTCGGTCATTTCCGCTGTGCCGATCCGATTTGATGTGCAGATCCCTCCGATACCCATGCTGCAGAAAAAAGGGGTAGAGGTGGCTATTGGATGCGACAGTATGTTCGACTGTTGGGCTCCTTTTGGGAATGCGGACATTCTAGAACGTGCAAGCCGTTTGGCGGAACGTTTTCGCTGGTTGGATGAATATTCCTTAGCTCAGTCGCTTGGATTTATAACAGGTGGCAAGACCCCGCTGAATCAAGAAGGAAAACGCCTCTGGCCTAAGCTTGGGGATGAGGCCAATATCGTCTTCACCGAGGCCAGTTGTTCAGCAGAAGCCGTCGCAAGAAAAGTGAAACGATCGGCCGTCATGTATAGAGGCAAGCTGGTTGCCGGTACGCTTGAAGCAGTCGAAGACCGTTTAGCTGACTTTTAAGTATCTGAAAAGCAGGTGTGCAATGAAAATTAAAATCATTAACCCTAATACAACGTGGGAGTTAACGACAGAGTTGAAAGAACATGTTCAAAAATACGTTCGTAACAACACAGAAATTATGGCAGTCAGTCCGCAGATGGGGCCAGTCTCCATTGAATCCTTCTATGATGATTACCTGTCGATTCCTGGAATCCTCGAAGAAGTCAGGAGAGGGGAATTGGAGGGAGG
The DNA here is from genome assembly GCF_040813775.1 of Ammoniphilus soli. Taxonomy (NCBI): domain Bacteria; kingdom Bacillati; phylum Bacillota; class Bacilli; order Caryophanales; family Paenibacillaceae; genus Ammoniphilus; species Ammoniphilus soli. Next base: position 21,290 of record NZ_JBEGDL010000028.1, on the reverse strand, counting down.
AATTGATGCTTACGTCATTGCTTGCTTTGGAGATCCCGGCTTATGGGGAGCGAGAGAACTTGTCACGGTTCCGGTATTAGGTATCGCTGAGGCGGCCATGCACATGGCATCGATGATTGCTCCAGCCTTTACCATCGTAACCACGCTGCCTCGAACAAGACTTATGACGGAACACTTACTTTATCATTATGGAATGAAAAATAAATGCAGAAGCATTCGAACAACCCCTTTGCATGTTCTTGATGTCCAAAACAATAAAGAGGCTTCCGTAAATCTGATTATCCAAGAATGCCGGAAAGCAGTCAAAGAAGATCAAGCTGAGGCCATTGTTCTTGGGTGTGCAGCTATGTCGATACATAGGCAAAGAATTGAACAAGAAGCGAAGGTGCCTGTCATCGATGGAACTATAGCGGCTGTCAAATTTTGTGAAGCATTGGTAGATTTGGGGGTTAAAACCAGCAAGATCCTGACTTTTTCTAAACCCGAAGGGAAGCCTTATTCCGGAATTCTTCAGCATTTTGGACGCTAGGAAATTCTCGGATAACAAGGGGGGAGAACAAGTATGGCAGGAATAAGTGAAAATGTGAAAGTAGAGCGTATGATTCAACGCATTGAAGCATTGGCCACATGTAGTTCGTCCGTTCACGGTGTCACCCGTTTGGCTTTTACTGATGAAAGCGAACAGGCGAATTCTCTTGTTAGTCAGTGGATGTGCGAGGCAGGTATGTCCGTAAGGAGAGACGAGATGGACAATGTCATCGGAAGATACGAAGGGAGAAGGCCTGATGCACCGATTTTACTTATCGGTTCCCATCTCGATTCCGTTGCTAAAGCCGGAAAATTTGATGGAATTCTTGGTGTGATTACTGGTATTGAGGTCGTGCAAACGTTATTTGAACATGACATCAGACTCGAACATCCGATTGAGATCATTGGTTTTTGCGATGAGGAAGGCACTCGCTTTCATACTACATTTCTTGGGAGCAGGGCTATGACGGGGAGTCTAACAGAGAGCGATTTTCAGTGCTGCGACCAGAACGGAATGACCCTTTCAGATGCAATGAAGAAAGTGGGATTGGAACCGATGCAATACAAATTAGCGGCCCGTGACCCCAAAACCATTCTGGGTTACATTGAACTGCATATTGAGCAAGGGCCTGTACTGGAAGAGATGGATCAGTCTTGCGGGGTGGTAAGTGGAATTGTAAGCCAATCTCGATATACGTTCCAAATAGAAGGTCTAGCCGGACACGCCGGGACGGTTCCATTGCCGATGAGAAAGGATGCTTTGGCTGGAGCGGCCGAGATCATACAGGCAATTGAGACGATTGCTCTTCAAAATCCAAATTTAGTTGCTACCGTAGGAAAGTTGTCTGTGCATCCTGGCGCGAGCAATGTAATTCCTGGAGAAGTAGAAGGAACGTTGGACATTCGCTGTATGGATGAAAGGAAAAAGCTAGAAGTCCTCCAAGTGATGATTGAGGCATCCCATCAAATAGCTGATCGCCGAGGGTTGAATTGTACATTCACCAAAGTCATGGACTCATCACCTGTGAATTGTTGCACCCAATTGACCCGAACGATCCAATCAGTACTTGAAGATTATCAGATGAATTCAGTACCACTGGTAAGCGGTGCGGGTCATGATGCTATGGCAATGTCTTCAATTACTGATGTCGGGATGATTTTTGTTAGATGCAAGGGTGGTTTAAGCCATCACCCCGATGAATATGTCTCGGTTGAGGATATCCAAATGGGGGCAAGGGTATTATTAGATGTCATTTTTCGATTAAACCAACCATCTCGGTAAAGGAGTATGAAGGACATGAACGAAAGCAAACAAAAAATCCTTCAATGGATAGATTTAGAGAAAGAAAAGGTAATCCAATTTCTGCAAGAATTGGTTACGATCCCATCAGATAATCCTCCTGGAGACTGTTCTGCGATTGCAGAACACATTTATAAGCGGCTTGGTCACTTTGACTTTTCGCAAACAGATCTATTGGAGATTGAACCCGAGGAAGTCCGGTCAAATGGGATGATTAGGGTAGCGAATATAGTATCAAGAACCATCTTTGGGAACGGGGAGGGTCCCGAAATTGCCCTCAACGCCCACGGAGATGTAGTAGCTCCAGGACTAGGTTGGACTCAAGACCCTTACGGCGGGAATATAGTCGATGGCAAGCTATACGGCCGTGGCGCGGCTGTATCCAAGTCGGATATTGCAGTCTACACTTTTGCGGTTATGGCTCTACGTCAAGTTGCCGCTGAATTGTCGGGAAAAGCCGTCCTGGCCTTTAATTTTGATGAAGAGACAGGAGGTAATATTGGCGTCAAATGGATGATCGAAAAGGGGCATATCCGTCCAGACCTGGCTATTTCCGCTGGATTCAGCTATTCCATCGTCAATTCACATAACGGGTGTCTCCATTTAGAAGTTCAGTTAAAAGGCAAATCGGCTCACGCCGCAGCCCCCTATACGGGATATGACGCGCTTGAAGCGATGACCGGAGTGCTTCAATCGATTTATACTTATCGTCGTTCCTTGGATAACATTCATTCGAATGTTCCGGGAATTGATTCGCCTACCTTAGTGGTTGGATTGGTTTCAGGTGGTATCAATACGAATGTGGTACCAGACCAATGCACTATTCGCATTGATCGTCGTTTGATTCCCGAAGAAGACGGTGAAAAGGTAGAGCGGGAGCTCCGTAAATTGATAGAACAGACCGTACGGGACTATGAAGGAATTCAAGTGGAGATCAGGCGCATTCTTTTGGCAAAAAGCTTTAAACCGACACCGGAAAATTCGCCACTCATCCAGACGCTTGCTGCAAACTGGAAGAAAGTGATGGGAGGAGATCCGGAAATCCATGGCATCCCGCTCTATACGGATGCCAGACATTTTGCTGAAGCAGGCATACCGGTTATCTTGTTCGGCGCTGGTCCGCGAACGTTGCTGGAAGCCAATGGACATCGGGCAGATGAACATGTCCGAATCGACGACTTGATCCAGGCCACAAAAATCATCGCCCTTACCTTGTATGATTTGTTGAGGGAGGGTAAGGATTGAATCCACAAGAATATGATCTCATCTTACGAAACGGCTGGATTGTGACAGAAAGTGAAGTGATCCAAGGGGATATCGCTGTACGGGATGAAAAAATAGTAGAAATAGTTTCGAAGCTTAATCCTTCATTAAACGCAAGATTAGAGATCGACGCTACAGGCCTGCATGTCCTTCCCGGGCTGATTGACACGCATGTTCACTTAAACGAACCGGGAAGGACCGAATGGGAAGGTTTCGCTTCCGGAACACGAAGTTTAGCCGCCGGTGGTGTAACCACATTTTTTGATATGCCCCTTAACAGTAATCCTCCGGTTACAACGATTCATGGTCTATCCCTTAAAAAAGAGGCAGCTGAAAAGCATTCTATCCTTGACTACGGTTTTTGGGGCGGACTTGTTCCAGGAAATTTGGATTCTTTGGAATCCCTAAAGGAATCGGGAGTGGTTGGGTTCAAAGGTTTTATGTCTAAAAGTGGCATGGATGAGTTCCAGCATGTCGATGACCATACGTTATTCCATGGTATGAAAAAAATAGCCAACCTGGGATCCATTCTTGCTCTGCATGCGGAGAGTGATGTTATCACTGAAGGTCTTGCAGCCATCGCCATCACACAAGGTCATCGTTCGGTTCGTGATTATTGTGCATCTCGCCCGATACTGTCAGAAGTAGAGGCTGTTGGGCGGGCAACGGCTTTTGCGGAAGCGACAGAGTGTAAACTCCACATTCTTCATGTTACCAGTGGTGAGGTAATCAAGCAGATAAACCTGGCCAAACGAAAAGGAGTGGATGTTACTGTTGAGACATGTCCTCATTACTTATCCCTAAACGTTAGAGACTTTGAACGGCTGGGCGGATTAGCCAAGTGTGCCCCTCCCCTTCGTGATCAGGAGCACATCGAAACGCTTTGGGCTGCCTTAGCAAGTGGTGAAATCGACATCGTCGGGTCAGATCATTCACCGGCTCCTCCTGACTTGAAAATCGATTCAAATGGCGATATTTTTAGGGTCTGGGGAGGAATTTCAGGGGCACAATCTACTTTACATGTAATGCTGGAAGAGGGGTATTGGCGTCGAAATATCTCTTTGGAAACGATATCCAGGGTAACATCCACCAATCCAGCCAAGCGCTTTGGCTTATATCCTAGAAAGGGTGTTATCGCGATAGGGAGTGATGCGGATCTCACATTAGTTGATCTTCATTCAACTTTTCAGCTGAAAACGAGCGATCTCTATTATCGTCACCCGCAAAGTCCTTATGTCGGAAAAACATTTCGAGGAACAATATTGTTTACTCTCCTTAGAGGCCGTTTAGTGTTTGAGAAAGGGGAGATTGTGCATAGCGGTATTCATCCTCGAAGGATTTCAGTAGATTGTAAAATATAAATAAAGCTCTTTAGAGACGAAGAGCCCGTGCATTGAATGGTTTTGTAAGCCCAGCTTCTCCTTTTTCAAATCAAACTTTGGGGATAGTACGTTTGTCAAAGGTGCGGTCTAGCAGTGAGGAAAAAAGAAGAACCGGGATAGCCGGTTCTTCTCCGTTTTATTTTTATTTCATCAAAGGTCTCCAGCCGATATTTTTAGTGTGGCCAGAAGAATATATTTCTAAGTGAAAGTCCTGAACGCTCCGTCCGGGGCTGAAGTTGTACTTTTAACCTGTTCCCTAAAATACCTGTTCCCATCTATCTTTCAACCTGTTCCCCATTCAATTCGACTCCCAAACCAAGGGAACAGGAACTTTTTATCAATCCTTTAATTTCAAAGTCATTTCTTCCTGACTTAATAAAATCCGATAGCCTCGGCCATTTCCCTCTGGTTCTTGAAGCCAACCTTCTTTCACAAGTTTCTTCATCAGTTCTGAGACTTTTTGTCTGCGTATTCTTAACTTCTTTTGAAAAAATGTACTGCTGCACTCGCCTGTTTCAGCAATCAGTTGCTTCATTCTTTGTAGATCATCTTCCTTTTTTTCTTCATCTGTAAGGGGAAGTTCCCATTTTTTCGCTTGGCCCCAATAGTCGTTTAAAGATTCAATAATCCTCTCCAGATCTTCTTCTTGAAAGGTCACGACAGCTCCTTGAAAGCGAATGAGTTCCTGCATCCCTTCTAATTGAGCTACTCCATCCCCTTTTCCTAATAGTTTTGGGGGTTTGACATCGAGAGCAGTTTTATAATCATGCTGGCTGCTGCAGGCAAAAACAATACGGGAGGGGAGGTTCGCCTTAATTAAACCAGTGACTACGTTCACAGAAGGGCGCTGGGTAGCCAGAATAACATGAATACCCGAAGCTCTGGCTAACTGTCCTAGACGTACAACCGGTTCTTCTACGGACGAATCAAGTAAAATCAAATCCGCAAATTCATCAATGACTACGATCAGGCGTGGAAGGGGAGATGAGGCTTTTTGATTATACGAATCGATATGACGAACTCTAAGCTCTGAAAAGAGCTCGTATCTTCTTTCCATCTCTTTCACGAGGGCTTGAAGAAGATGAATGGCTTTTGTCGGGTCCGTCTCCACGGTCTCGGTATGGACACTCTTTTGATATAAACTGAACTCTACTCGTTTGGGATCAATGAGGTAAAAACGGATTTCCTCTGGGGAACAAAGCATCATTAACAGAATGATTAACCCATTTAAGAAAAAAGACTTTCCAGAACCTGTCGTTCCACAGATCAGGAGATGTTTGAGCCTGTCTAAGCAATCCATGAAGGGCTCTCCGATCTCATTTTTTCCAATAATGAGAGGTAATTTGGTCTCTTGAACTAATTCTGCAAATTGAGGATGTTTGAGGATATCTTTTAACCATACAATACTCCGTTCTTCCTTCATCACACTGAAATAGACCGTACCAGGAATGGCTCCACGAGCGATTTGCATTCCTGAAGTTCCTAATTCGGCTTCCAAGTTTTTTTGTTCTCTCTCTAAATCGTTCAATTTTATTCCGGCAGGAATCTTCAAGGTTACTTTCTCTAGAGAAGGACCTGATTGCATGTTGACTAATTCAAAAGGCTGATGGGGCCGAATCCCTACTTTATGTAAAGCTAAAACTAATCGTTCAAACAAGTTATAATTAATTCCATCATTCCTAGTAGGCTCACTAGGCAACAGATCAAAAGCAGCAGGAAAGACATAAGATGAAAAAGCGTCTTCCTGATTTATAGATTCCTGACAAGTTAGTAAGCGGGGGAGTGATGAGGTTTCAACCTTGTCAGGTGAATCTTTTTCTTTAAAAAAGGGAACAAGTTCAGAAACCGAAAGGATTTGATATCGATTAAGCCATATCGGGAAGCGATGGAGTTGCATATCTCGTATGAAATTCGTTGGTGACTGATTGGCTTTCTTTAGGTAAAATCCATTTTCTGCAGAAAGAACAGACAAAACATTCCGGATATGAACCAAGACTTTCTGCATAATAGAAGGTTGTTGGGTTTGAATAGCCATCCGTAAACACCATAAAAACCCTGTTTCTGTTACTCTCTGATTATAGTTAGGAATGGGTTCATTCGCATGTTCTCCAAAACGGTCTTGTAACCAGTGATTCCATTTTTGTTGAATTTGATGAACCCAAGACAAGGAAGAAGGATTCGCAATCCCGTTCAAGTAATCTTCATACAAGTTGTTGGCTTTTTCTTTCCATTGGTCATCCTGCTTTTGCAATAAAAGCTGAAGATAAAGGCTACACGGATAACCCTGTAACCTTTGACTCAATAGTTGGATCACATTAAGATTTTTATCCATCTGAAAAGGAAAACAAACGGCTTTACGCGCCTCAGCTATAAAGCAGGAGGTTGGTATGTCCTTCATATAAGGGTAAACCACGGGAAAGGAAGTATTCCGAAAAAATTGTTGACGACGTGGTTGTTGTATGCCCACATAAGCTACGACGTTCCCCTGATGAACGTGAAGATTTAAACCGATCCTTCCTTCTTGTTGCTCAAGAAAAGCTTTTACAGATTGTGAATGTAAAGGTTGGTAATAAAACGGAGTGATTTCCACTTGTTCATAAAATCTCTTGATCATGTCTTGCCTCCTCGATTTTGGAACCATTTTTTCACTTGTGTAAAAGCATGAGAAGAAGAACGAAGTGGTTCCGTTACCTTCTTCCATTTTCGTGCTGTCCTTTGAACCATGCTCCCTACGTCTCGGCCTCGATCCACTTTAGTAGAAACAATAGAAGGAACATCAAGCATACTCAAGGCACCGCCAATCATCACAAGTAGTTTGGTCCAATAGCCTTCCATGGTAGTGGGATGGGGAGTAGAAAATAGAATTAACCCTAAGATAATCACGTACAGTGCATAATACACTTGGGTCAAGAATAATTGCTTTAATTTATTCCACCACTGGTTATGATACGATTTCGTTTCAGGAAAGACCCAGGCTGCCATCGCAAGGGGGGTGAGGGATCCCAAGGTAATCATTTCGAAAAATCGGCGACCACTTTGAAGGATGATAGGGATACAGAAAACTCCAAATGTGCAAACCAGCAATGCGGTCACGAGGGTCAGGGAAAAGTCTGGGGAGGCAGCAAACATCTCCATACCGGTTGTGCCATGAACCGAATTGAAAAAAGAGTGGCCAATCGAAAGAATGGTTTTCGATAAGGTATTGACACCTTCAACACTATGACGTAGAAGAGTAGGCGAGAAGGACGATACCGATAGGGCCACCAGAAATCTTCGGGCGATTCCCCAATCATCTATATCTTTTCCTTGCAGCATATAACGAATAATTTGGACGAGACTCATTACGGAGACGATGAGTACCGAAAGGACTGAGAAGATTTGAGTGATTGAGGAGAACCATTCATTGGTAAAAAGCCATAACGGAGTATGAAGGACAACTGAGGAAAGAAGACCATAAATAAGGTTCATCCCCTCTACAATGATGGTGTGTAGAATATCCACGGGTGAGGGATAACTATCTAGAAAGGTATCAACAGCCTGATAAAATATCCCTAACCCTGGCTGATCCCCGTATAACCAGCTCCAGGGATCGGTCAAGCTCTGAGCATATACCTTCTTACTTAGTGCAGAAGTAGCTAGTACCCCAAAGGGAAGGATTATGGCTGGCTTTTGAAGATGGGAATATATCCTTCTCGTCCTTGGAGCATGTAGTGGACAACAAATGCCAGAAGCAAAATGATAAAGGGGGCGAGAAGGGCTTGCATGACGCCTTTTCGGATGCTTTTCTGCCACTTTTCCGCTTCTATGCCCCGATTCAGGAGATGAAACCCGGATACCAGAATTGACATGATTATGCCTAAGAGGACGGTGAGAACGAGCAACCCTGCGATGATCTGATACGCTAGACTCACCACTTCTTTCGGTAGGGCAGAGGTGTCCAGTAACGGCAGGCTGGATGCATACAACCGATGGCTTCGATAAAGCTGAGGATTTATCATCCATTGGACTAAAGTTGATTCGAATGTTTGTTTCACTTGCTGGAGTTCGAATTGAATTCTTTTTCGGTTTTTCTTTGAAAGAGAGAGGACTTGTATCACCTCCTTTGCAGGTATCTGTTCTAAAAAATCCGTATTGATCCATTCTTTTGAGGAGATTGCAACCGAAGCATTTCTAGGTTGTAAGGTCACTCGCATGTTAATCCGCCTCCTGAGATCGTTGTTCTTTTCTTTTTCGATCTAAAGCCCAATAATCCATGAGGGAATCCAATCCCTTGGAAAATCCGATAATTAACATCAAACTCATCACTCCTTTGGCAATAACGGAGAAGGTAATCAATGGAATTCACTCCTTTATGTGTGGTATACAACGAATCAATTGGGGAAAAATATTAGATAATAGAATAGTGCCTGTTTTATGTAAGAAATTTTGGATGCTTGATCTGATACTAGAAGGAATATGTGCTAAGAATGTTGTCCTATTCCGAAAACAGAAAAAAAAAGTGCCCCGACATCGGAGCATGGTAAACAAAAAAAACTATTACGCGTCTCGATATAGAATTTCGTCGAGATCAGGAAAATCTAAATAGTAAAAGATCCGTAAAAACACATCTAATGAAGGCTGGTTCTTGTTATTTAGGATGTCCGATAACCTGCCTGTGCTGATATTGACAGCCTTGGCCAAGGTAGACGGTTTTATCCCTTTTTCTTCTAGAAATGCTTTTAATTTATTCTTCAAAGGAAATTGGGTAGAACCTAAGTGATGCAAGTTAGAGGGACTTAGATTGGGGTTTCTCATCTTTTTAGGCAAGTATTTCGGGATAAAGTTATTTATAGAAGCTAAGACGACATCCTCAGGCTTAATATGAGATTCAATGGACAAACGCTGGTTAGCTAAATGGACCACTTTCAAAAGTTCTTCCATTTGTTCAACCGTTAACGAGATCGTTAAGGTGTATTTTTGATCGTTATTCACCTTACCACCTACTTGGACAAGTAATAAAAACTTTTAAAATTATTATATGAAAAGGAGGAATTACTATGACAAAAGATCAAGCGGAAACATTACGGAGAGAAGTAGAGGAAGCGACAAAAAAAGGAAAGTAATGAATATAGGCTAGGTTACAGGAAGAGACAATAACTGTAAAATCCGGCATACGTAAGAGATAGGAAGCAGAGTATTTCTCTTGCATCCTATCTCTTTATAGTGTTACTTGTAGCCTCTAAATTTGTTAAATATTGGAGGAATGTAATCGTTAAATTTATTGAAATTAAATAATTCCCTGTACCATCATGGCGTCAGCCACTTTTAAAAATCCCGCAATATTGGATCCTACGACTAGGTTACCTGTGTGCCCATATTCTTCTGCAGCTTTCATACTGTTACGATATATGTCTTTCATGATTAAGTGCAATTTATTATCCACTTCTTCAAATGTCCAACCCAGTCTAGAGCTGTTTTGAGCCATTTCAAGAGCGGAAACAGATACCCCACCGGCATTAGCTGCTTTCGCGGGTGCGAAGAGAACGTTGTTGTTTAGGAAAATATCAATTCCTTTCAAAGTGGAAGGCATGTTGGCACCTTCACCTACGGCTTTAACTCCGTTATAAACGAGAATCTGGGCTGATTTTTCGTCAATTTCATTCTGTGTTGCGCAGGGTAGAGCGATATCACAAGGGATAGACCATATCCCTTCATATCCTTCAACGTATAGCGCTTCTGGATGTTCCTTCAAGTATTCACTGATTCTTTTTCTCTCAATTTCTTTTAACTTTTTTACTGTTTCTAAATTAATGCCATTTTTGTCATAAATATAGCCGTTTGAATCACTGCAAGCCACTATTTTTGCACCAAGTTGGGCTGCTTTTTCCATCGCATAGATGGAAACATTACCGGATCCTGATACGATAACAGTGCTTCCTTCAAAGGAGAGCCCATTGTCTTTAAGTATCTCTTCTACAAAATAGACAACACCATATCCTGTCGCTTCCTTTCGGGCTAAACTGCCGCCGTATCCAATCCCTTTTCCTGTTAAAACGCCAGCTTCAAATCCACCACGAATTTTTTTATACTGACCAAACATGTATCCAATTTCACGTGCACCAACCCCTATATCTCCTGCGGGTACATCGATGTCAGGACCGATATGTCTATAGAGTTCAGTCATGAAGCTTTGTGAAAAACGCATGATTTCAGCATCTGATTTTCCTTTTGGATCGAAATCAGCCCCTCCTTTTCCTCCGCCAATTGGTTGTCCTGTTAAGGAATTCTTGAACACCTGTTCAAAACCTAAGAATTTAATAATGCTTGCATTTACAGAGGGGTGAAGGCGTAAAACGCCTTTATAAGGACCTATTGCACTGTTGAATTGAACACGGAATCCACGATTTACTTGCACTTTTCCTCGATCATTTACCCAGGGTACCCTGAAGATAATAAATCGTTCCGGTTCAATAATTCTTTCAAGTATGCCAGACTCTAGGTAAATAGGATGTTTAGTAAAAACAGGTAAAAGAGAATACAAAATTTCCTTAACCGCTTGATGAAATTCGCTCTCATATGGATTTCGCTTTTTTACTATTTCGTAGACTTTATTTACATACTCCTTGGTAAAATCCGTTTCTTGGTCTGCAACTTCTAGTAAAGTATTCATGTTTTCCTCATGTCTCCTCGCCTAAGTATGTATATTCTTTATCAAAAGGTTTTCTGGCAGATAATCTGATATTTGTTAGAATTATTCAGATTGATCATTTTTATATTATACTATATAATTTCATTACTGGTACGGACGTTATGATTAATTTAGTTGGGAGGGATATTGGCGAATGGGATATGAATGTTGATTATTCCTTGGACAATAAATGTTTTTTAGTCGGCTTAAGGAGCGACGGGCGGATTTTCTCTATCTGTCAAACCAATAGATACTTAAAAGATAGGGAAGGGAATATATGAAATTTAAAACGAGAATATACCTAGGATTTTGTTGTAGTTTTGTTCTATTTATACTAATTCAATTAATCCTCATGATAATGCTCTATCAATTAAATCATAATATGAAATACCTGGTTAAAGAATACGAAATGTTGAAACTAGCAAATACGATTCAAAATGAATTGAATATTTTCAGTAGGGAGTCAAGAGGGATATTGGCTAATCCTCCTTCTGAACTTAAAATCAAATTTAAAGACACACGGGATAAAGCCCTACTAAACGCTAATGTTGCTATAGAGACTCTTCAACAATTGGATACCCGTGAAGAATCACAAGAATTAATCCAGAAATTTAAAAACCTGAGTCAAATCTTGAGTGATATGGAATCGAAGAGCGATGAATTAATAAAAGCAGGAATGACTCAAGAAGTAACCCAGTTGTTCTGGTACGATAGTCGACGAACCCGAGAGCAGATGGTCGAAGTCGTTGATGAATTACAAATGATTCAAGAAAAAGCGATGGATAACCAACTTAAGCAATATAGCAGTACTTATAATTTGTCTTTTAAATTAATTTACGTCTATGTAATACTCGGTTTTTTCATTGGGATGGGAGTGACCTTCTGGATTATCCGAAATATAACAGACAATCTCAATCGTGTAACCTCCGTAATGACGAGCGTTGCTCTTGATGCTACTGATAAGTTACCACGTATCGATATAACTTCAAAGGATGAAATCGGGGCCATTGCGATTGCATTCAATGATATGGCTCAAACCTTAGAAGAACATGCTAAGAAAGAGAGAGAGCTAAAACATGCGGCAGAAGAACATAGTTGGTTAAAATCGAGCATTGCTGAAATTGCTACTATGTATCCAGGAGTAGAAAACTTGCAGAATTTTGCACATCTGTTTATAACGAAGGTTACTCCTATGGTATGCGCGAGCTATGGTGTTTTTTATATGAAGCAGGAAGTAGGGAATCAACAAAAGTTTAATAAGCTTGCCGCCTATGCTTATAACTCTCAAGATAGGACTGCAGAAAGCTTTCGACTTGGGGAGGGGCTTGTAGGACAGTGTGCAGTAGAAAAACGAATGATCCAGCTCACTGAGGTGCCTAATAATTATATAAAAATTACTTCCGGTATAGGAAATTCATCACCAGCTAGTATCCTGATTATTCCCATAATTTATGAAGAGGAGGTACTATCCGTTATTGAATTAGCATCATTTGAAAAATTTACTCCCCTTCATTTCATGTTGCTTCAAGACTTGATGAGTAGTGTTGGGATGGCTATAAAAAGTATTTTAAGACATATGCAGATTAAAACGTTGCTCCAGGAATCACAGACTTTAACCGCTGAACTACAGAGTCAATCCGAAGAACTTCAACTGCAACAGGAGGAATTAAGAACGATAAATGAGCAACTCGAAGAACAATATGCAAGTGCTGAACAGAAGACGGAAGAATTAGAAAAGACCAGACGAATTTTAGAAAATAAAGCGCAAGAGTTGACACTTAGTTCTCAATATAAATCAGAGTTTCTTGCTAATATGTCCCATGAGTTGCGAACACCACTTAACAGTTTGTTAATTCTAGCTCAAATGTTGGCTGAGAATGCAGATGGTAACCTTACAACGAAACAAGTGGAATTTGCTCAAACGATCTTTTCTTCAGGAAGCGAGCTCGTGCATCTGATAAACGACATCTTGGACTTATCTAAAGTGGAATCTGGTAAAATGGAGGTCATTTATGAAGAGGTGAGGCTAAGTGACGTACAAGAGTTTGTGGAAAGTAAATTTATTCATTTTGGTAGACAGAAGGAAATTCACTTTAGCGTTCAAATTGATAATGATGTACCGATGACGATCAATACCGACAAACAACGATTACAGCAAATTTTAAACAATTTATTATCCAATGCGTTTAAATTTACAGAACGTGGTACTGTTTCTTTGAATATTAAAATGGCAGGGAATGGCTCGTCGGAAACACAACAAGTTGATCATCATGATTTGATACTTGCCTTTTCAGTTAGGGATACAGGTATTGGGATTGCCAAAGAAAAACAAGATCTCATTTTTGAAGCTTTTAAACAAGCAGATGGGACGACTAGCCGAAAATATGGAGGTACAGGATTAGGGCTTTCAATTAGTCGAGAGATTGCCCATTTATTAGGTGGATATCTTGAAGTAAATAGTCAAGAAGGAGAGGGAAGCACATTTACCTTATATTTACCTAGTCATGGCAAAAGCATGTCACCATCATTATTCTCTCCTATCAAAACAGAGGTAGCTGCAGGGCAGTTTGAAGATCCGGGGTGCGTTTCTTTAGAAACATCGGATACTCCGGTACAATCGGATGAAACGTGGACCCATATCCAACATGGAAACGCTTTACTAAAAGGTAAGAAAATACTAGTGGTGGATGACGATATGCGCAATGTCTTTGCGTTAACAACAGCCTTAGAAAGTCATGACATGGAGATCATCTTTGCGGAAAATGGTCGTGAAGGTCTTGATGTATTGAAAAATAATCCTGACACAGATTTGATTCTTATGGATATTATGATGCCTGAGATGGACGGTTTCGAGGCTATTCGGGCCATTCGTCAAATCATTGAATTCAAAACACTGCCTATTATCGCACTGACAGCTTTGGCTATGAAACATGATAGGACGCAATGTATTGAAGCAGGTGCATCCGATTATATCTCTAAACCAGTAAATGTGGAACAGCTCCTTTCGTTAATATCAGTATGGCTATACAAATAGGTGGGAGTCATAATGACTATATCTGAACAAGTAACCCAAATAAATAAGAACACACGTCAGGATCCTTATGAATTGGAAAAAATTGAAATTCAATTATTGCTTGAAGGGATTTATCGCTTTTATGGTTTTGATTTTAGAAACTATGCCTTCTCGTTTGTCAAACGTAGAATTTGGAATCGAATTTATGAAGAGAGATTAACTAGCATATCGGGGTTACAGGAAAAGATTCTACATGATCCCCGTGTTATGAAAAGATTGTTTTCGGATTTCTCCATTAATGTTACCGAGATGTTCCGTGATCCGGGCTTTTTCTTGTCATTTCGAACGAGGATTGTACCTTTTCTTAAAGAACTTCCTTATATTCGGATTTGGCACGTAGGCTGCTCTACGGGAGAAGAGGTATACTCTATGGCCATTCTGTTATACGAAGAAGGATTATATGAAAAAACGATAATTTATGGGACTGATATGAATAGAAACAGTCTAGAAAATGCAAAAAAGGGGGTGTTCCCGTTAAGCAAAATGCAGACATATACTAAAAATTACCTAGCTTCAGGAGGGACAAGGGCTTTTTCAGAATACTATACCACCCTACATGACGATGTAACTTTTCATCCTTTTTTAACCAAAAACGTCGTTTTTGCACAACACAATTTAGCTACAGACCGTTCATTTAATGAATTCCATGTGATCATTTGTAGAAATGTAATGATTTATTTTAATAAAATTATGCAAGATGGTGTACACAATCTCCTTTATGAAAGTTTAAGTATATCAGGAATTCTAGGATTGGGTAGTAGAGAAGGGATTCGATTTGCTCATCTTAATAACTATTATGAGGAAGTTGATGCAGTTGAAAAAATATATCGGAAAATCAAATAGAGATGGAACCAATAAAATGGAGCTTTTAAATGTTGGTAAAAAGGAAAACAATAAATTGGATACAAAAAATACTCGAAAAACAAATATTTTATTAGTCGATGATCACCCTGAAAACCTTTTGGCTTTAGAATCAGTCCTTATGTCCCCCAATTATAATTTAGTAAGAGCAAATTCTGGTGAGGAAGCATTAAGATGTTTGCTTAAACAAAACTTTGCTGTTATTTTATTGGATGTACAAATGCCCGGTTTAAATGGATTTGAAACGGCTAAACTCATTAAGGAAAGAGAAAAATCGAAGCTTATACCTATTATTTTTATTACGGCTATTAGCCAATCTGTTGAACATGTCTATCACGGTTACAGTGTTGGTGCTGTTGACTATATTTTCAAGCCCTTTTACCCTGCAACTTTAAAATTGAAGGTACAAGAGTTCGTAAAAATATACCAGAATCAAGAACAGATAAAGGTTGATAGTGAATTTGAGCTTAAGGAAGTAAATGAAAAATTGAATCGAACAAGCTTTCACTTACGTAAGCATGAAGAACTAGCGAGAGTAATTGGGGAGACTCTCATGGATTCGATCATTACTTGCAATGTAGCAGGTGATATTTTGTCGGTTAATCCTTCAACAATGGATATGTTTGGATATTCGCTAACAGAGTTATTAAGTCAACATATCAGTCAACTGCTTCCTCAAATCAATTATCAAAGTACCCAACATCACCCATCGATGGTGGAATCCCTAAGAAAAAATTCAGGAAGGGTGCTGGAAACAAACGCTATTCATAAAAACGGCGTGAATTTTCCAGTTGATATTCAAATTGGTGAAGCCTCTATAGAAGAGGAACATTTCTTTGTCTGTTCTATCCGGGATATTAGCGAAAGGAAAAAAATTGAGGAAGAACGAAAACAACAATACAAAGTTCTAGAAAAACTAGTTGAAGAACGGACAAGGGAACTACAATTGACGAATCAGAGGCTCCGGAAAGAAATCGATGAACGGAAAAAAGTTACTGAAGATCTTCGTCTTTCACAGGAACGTTTTCATAAAATTTTTGAGTCTAGCCCTTGTTTGATTGCGATGCGTTCATTAAAGGACGGAAGATACATGGATATGAATGCAAGTTGGCTAAATTATACTGGTTATTCCTATGAAGAGGTAAGAAATCAAATATCTGACCTATTAAATGTGACAGTAAACTCGGATAAAGAAAAGCACACGTGTATTCGGGAAAAAGAAGAGTCCATTCGTAATGTCAGAATTCACTACCAATCTAAAGCGGGTGAGGTACGCGATGGTTTGCTGTCTACAGAAGTGATTGAAATTCATGGGGAGAAATGCATCCTCAATGTGATTACAGATATTACGGAACGTGTACGTCTGGAGAGAGAACTGACACGTTTAGATCGTCTGCATTTAATTGGAGAAATGGCTGCGGGAATTGCTCATGAAATTAGAAATCCCATGACTACAGTCCGAGGATTTTTGGAATTGTCCAAGCTCCGCAGGGAACAAATATCGTACGAACATATTGATTTAATGTTAGAAGAGGTGAATAGAGCCAATTCTATTATTACCGAATTTCTTAATTTGGCAAGAAATAAGGTAAATAATATGAGGGTACAACATCTTAATCCTATCGTTGAGGCACTATTTCCTTTAATACAGGCAGAAGCTTTACTTTCGGATAAGTGGGTTGTATTAGAGCTAGGGGAATGTCCTGAGCTTTATCTAGATGAAAAGGAAATTCGCCAATTGATTTTGAATCTAGCATTAAACGGCCTGGAGTCGATGTCTTCAGGCGGGTCATTGACGATAAAAACATATACCAAGGCCCAAGCCGTTGTTTTGGAAGTACAGGATCAAGGAAGTGGAATAAAATCGGAATTAATTGAAAAGATTGGCACGCCTTTCTTCACAACGAAAGATATAGGAACAGGATTGGGTTTAGCTATATGTTATAGTGTCGTTAATCGACATAATGCTTTGATAGATTTCAAAACCAGTGATCAAGGAACGATCTTTAGTATAATTTTTAATATATAACCGAACAGTTTACTATGGGTTATGTCAGATATTTTTTTCTTAGATTAGATATAAAGGAAAATCTTAAAGAGTTGTTCAGGTCATACGGTTTCGAACGAAATAGGTATTATTCATGCTTCTCAAGATTTAATTAAAAATTGATTATTTTCCTCCTATAATGTATACTTTTATTAAAGTGGTACGTACGTCATGATGTGTATAAAATATGAGAATGAATTAATACTGAAGAGCTTTAACCCCTGAAAAGATAAACAATGTAAAATGTTTGATGAAAAGCCGTATCACAATAAGTGATCTATTGTTTTAATTAAACTGGTACGAACATCAGAATATCTTAAGAGCGAATACTAAGATAATGAAGTTTGAAAATGAGTATTGGGGGAATGAGGTAAATGGTTAATACTGGAACCGTTAATGTTAAGCGAGGAATGGCAGAAATGCAAAAAGGGGGGGTGATCATGGATGTTGTGAACGCAGAACAAGCAAAAGTTGCCGAAGCGGCCGGAGCCGTTGCTGTCATGGCTTTAGAACGTGTTCCTGCAGATATTCGTGCGGCGGGAGGAGTGGCTCGGATGGCTGAACGAGGTTGGTAATAGAAAGAAGCACAATGGTATTGCCATTATAGGTGGGAGGGGTGATAGGAAGCTCAACTGTCTAACAACTCGTCAAGTGCAGGGAAAGAAGCTTGTATTGCTCTGAAGGACGTTCATGGTGAGGGCCTTACTAGGATAGACTTACATCCCTTTCAAACTTCCCAAAACTACACACTAAAAAGGAGGAAGACATATCCATGAATTTGGTGATTAATGGTGATCAAATGGAAGTTCCGGGTACGATATCGACCATTAGTGATTTGCTTCATCATTTTGGATTAGGTAATAAGGTTATCATGATCGAACTCAATACTAAAATCATAGACAAAGCTTTTCATGCGGAAACTAGCCTTTCAGATGGGATGCGAGTTGAAATAGTACATTTTGTAGGAGGAGGATAATATGTTGAAGATTGGACCTTATGAGTTTCGTTCTCGATTATTGCTTGGAACAGGGAAATTTCCTGATTTAGAAACACAAAAAGAAGCGGTAGACGTTTCGGAGACGCAGATTCTTACGTTTGCGGTCCGTCGAATGAATATATTTGATCCTACCCAACCGAACTTTCTGGAAATGTTGGATGTAAAGAAGTACTTCCTTCTTCCAAATACAGCTGGAGCAAAAACAGCGGGAGAAGCGGTCCGCATAGCTAGATTAGCCAAGGCTTCAGGACTCTGTGACATGATTAAGGTAGAAGTGATAGGAGATGATCGGACCCTGCTTCCTGATCCGATAGAGACACTTAGAGCTTCCGAGATACTATTAAAAGAAGGATTTATTGTCCTCCCTTATACTTCAGATGATGTTATGTTGGCTAAGAGGTTACAAGATTTAGGGGTCCATGCCATTATGCCAGGGGCATCGCCGATTGGATCAGGTCAAGGAATTGTCAATCCGTTAAATCTTAGTTTTATAATCGAACAAGCAAAGGTACCGGTCATTGTGGATGCGGGTATTGGATCTCCTTCTGATGCTGCCATAGCTATGGAAATGGGAGCGGAAGGGGTGTTGCTCAATACGGCTGTTTCCGGAGCGAAAGATCCAGTGAGGATGGCCCTAGCCATGAAGCTTGCGATCGAAGCAGGCCGTTTGGGCTATGAAGCTGGTCGAATTCCCAAAAAACGTTATGCAACAGCCAGCAGCCCGATGGAAAGAATCAGTACCTGAATCCAGCATTGTGGAAGGAGGAAATAACGGTTATCTCATTTATACGAGAGTATCCAATCAAGGACAGAAAGATGATTTGGCCAATCAAATTGAATTCCTACGAACCTTTACACCCACGATGGAATTGGAGTCGATCTAGGGATTAAAGATCTTGCAGTATGCAGCCGTCATCAGGTCTTTAAAAATATCAACTATTCCTCCAAAATCAAGAAGCTAGAGCTTAAACGACAACAACGAAAGTTAAGTCGGAAGTACGAAAATCAAAAAAGAAAGGTAGGTGAATCCTGCTATAAAAACATTCAGAAGCAAATATTGATCATTCAAAAACTTCATGTTAGATTAGCCCGTATTCGTGAAGAATATGTGCGTTCCGTGGTCAATGCTTTAGTGAAAGCCAAACCGAAGTATATTACGGTAGAAGACTTGAACGTGAAAGGAATGATGAAAAATCATCATTTAGCTGATGCGGTTCGTAGGTAGAAATTCTATCGGTTCAAGCAATGGTTAGTCGCCAAGTGTAATGAACAGGGAATTGAGCTACGCATGGTTCCCCGATTTTATCCAAGTTCCAAACTCTGTTCTTGCTGTGGGTTTAAAAAAGTAAATCTGAGCTTAACAGAACGGATTTTTAAATGTGATCATTGTCAGATGGGATTGGATCGGGACTTTAACGCTAGTCTGAACCTGAAATACGCAACTGAATATACCGTTATCACCACTCGATAAGGTATATATACGGTGGGCTTACACCGGAATTAACGCCTGTGGAGAGCCAAACCAACGATAGTAGCGATCATGTGGCGAGGTCGGGTTCGTTGAAGCAGGAAAACTCTAGCATAAATGAATGATAGCATTTGTTTATGTTTTTAGTAGCAGATTCCTATGATTAAGCACAAATCAACGTTTAAAGTGACATGGCGAGATGAAGATGATGGAGGCATTACCTTTTATCCCTATTTTTACAAATGGATGAATCAAGCTAGTCAAGATTTATTTCATTTTTTGAAAGCGCATAACAATCAGTTGAACAACGTTCAAGTTGAATTCCCTATTGAGGAAGCAAAATGTGATTTTAAATCATCAGTGTTTTATGGAGATGTCATCCATCTAATTACGACAATAGTGGAGATTCGTGAGAAGGGTGTTAAGCTTGAACATGTGTTTTATAAAGAGGAAACCTTAATTGCAGTTGGATATGAAAGGAGATCATGGGCTGTTTTAAGTGAACGAAAGTTAAAGCCGATTCCGATTCCTAATATAATTTACGAAGTGATGGTAAGTATGAAAATGCTCGGCAATTGATGTTGTATGGTGCAATTATTTCACATGTATCGCTAGGACGAGATGACAATTACGGGTATCTTTTCCTACGGGAACCTTGAGCAGCCCTAGAGTTGTTAACTCTCTAGGGCATATCATTCTTGTGTGTTGACATAAGTTTCTCCACTTCTTTGATAGGGACCTATTCCTCACATTGTTATGTTCCTTAAATTAAGGGAATGTTTCTTCTGCTAGATAACTCTTATTCCCAAGCGTACGAGAAGATGGAGTTCAACAGATAGGGAAAAAGAAAAAAGCTGACTTTTCCACCACTAAAATGGAATTATCAGCCTTGTCTCTATTTTTCTTTTTATTCTATTTTATTTATGCACTAGGAAGCATCTGTAACTTTCTTTTCGATCTGCATGTTGTTCCAATCTTTCGTATTAATCCGATGCTTCACCTTCACCTGATAATAAACCAATAGAATAACTAACCACCCGATTCCCCCAAATACGGAGATCCTCGTTAAAGGGGAGGTGGCAATGGCTATAAAGGCAATGACCAGCATGATTAAACCGATGATGGGTAAAGCCGGCCAAAGCGGCATGGCGTACTGCAGCTGTTGCTGTTGTTTACGGGCCCGTTGTCTGAAAACCAATTCGCTTACCAATATCGTTCCCCACGTCCATAGGGAAGCAAAGGCCGAGGCACTGGTGATCCATACATAGACATTATCCGGTGCCAAGTACGTAATGACCACGCCGAGGGAGATCATCGCTGCCGTCACCCAGACCGCCACATGGGGCACTTTGTTACGATTTAATTTCGTAAATTGAGGGGAGTACAGCCCTTTCTCGGCCATACCATAGAGCATTCGGCTGCCCCCATATACCCCCGTGTTGCACGAAGAGAGCGCAGATAGAATAATAATTAAATTAACAAGCCCTGCGGCCACGGGAATACCGATCTTGGCAAACATCAAAACATAAGGACTGACATTGCTTTCGATGATATAAGTCCATGAGAATGCACTCAGCATGATGAGAATGGACCCGATATAAAAGAAGGAAATCCGAATCGTAACGGAACGGAACGCTTTACGCATGGTGGTTCCCGGATTATGAGATTCACCCGCTTCGACAGCGAGGGTTTCAATGCCGCTAT
>NZ_JBEGDL010000027.1:0-74849 GCF_040813775.1 Ammoniphilus soli | reverse complement strand
AAAGGCGCTCTGCCCCTATGCGAGCCAAGGTTTGCTCGACAACGATGGATCCGCGTAGTTTCACTACATCAGCCGCAGTATATGGTCTTTCCACACCATTCCATCGATCGGACTTCCAGCTTTCCTCGATTTGACGAATTTGTTGTTCTCTAGTCACGGTTCATCTCTCCCTATCCAATTTTGTTTATATGCTAATCTTTTGCAACCAAAGGTATTAAATAAACTTCGATCCTGCATGAGCAAGTTCGTTATCCTAAAGAAACTAAACGTTGTTGTATATAAGGGTCTATTGATATATAACAGGATAAGCATAAAAATCAATCTTCTATATCCACACAGCACTCTATAGCATCTTTATAACTTTGGTGTTCCATGCTACAGGCTCGGCATATATTCCTCATATCCAGTTCAATCATTTGGCGAAAGACAATCACGTTGGTTTGATGGGAATTGATTTCAAGATCTCCTCGTTCATTGGAGGTGAGGGTTAATACTTCATTCCCGTACACAAACGTGGTTCCTTTCATTTGATCATTTGTTTTGCCTGATCCTCTATTAAGGAGAATCCAACGTTCTACAAATTCTTTTCCTGTTGCTTTTGCGATCTGCATATTGTTAACATCCTCTCCTTATCTGTTATATTAAAATTATAATACAATCAACATGTTTGTCAACTGTTATAAAACAGAACATTTTGGAGTACCCGGGTTTTTATCTTGACTACGATAAAGACAAGTTTTTTAAATCGATTCTTAAATGATTTCACCCCTCTCCAGAAGACTTTTTGTACGTCAGATGTTTCCTAAATACCAAAATGCAAAATCGATGCCAATTACTAAAGCATTGAACTACTTTCATTTTGGAAGTTTAAAATTGTTATAAAGTGGTCACATTGTTCTACTACAGAACAATAATGATGTTCCATATCGAAACGGTTGATCCCGAATTTGCGGTTCAGTTAAGGTTCCTTTAAGAAAGAAAAGGGCTTTCACTGGTTAGTGAGCGAAATGTAATGTTTAATGAAAAAGATCGACATATTATATGCTGGTCAAAAGAGTTTGGAGTCCGCATAGACGCTTTTTTAAGAAGCCCATGGCAAATCCAAATATTTTGTTCCCCCTTTTTTCAATTCTAAAAAAGAATAGCCACCCTTGACAGGTAGCTATATAGACTGTTTA
This sequence comes from Ammoniphilus soli, assembly GCF_040813775.1. Lineage (NCBI taxonomy): Bacteria > Bacillati > Bacillota > Bacilli > Caryophanales > Paenibacillaceae > Ammoniphilus > Ammoniphilus soli. The sequence continues at coordinate 73,671 of NZ_JBEGDL010000027.1, read as the reverse complement.
TCCGTAATCATTAGATCTCTGATTATTTTAACGTGGTTTAGAAGGAAATTGGGTGAAAACTAATAACCGACCTCAGTGAAGCCGGTTCATTCATTCAATGATATCCAAATCATCCGCTAAAATATTTCTCAGCCAATTTCTCTGCGGTCCGGGTGGCCAAGGCCTGTGTCGTCAGCGTTGGGTTGGGGCCGCCGAGCCCGTTAAAGTGGACGCTATTGTCGGCAATGTAAAGCCGCTTAACTTGCAAGGCTTCACCAGAAGAATCCGTGACCATGCCCATCCGCATCGTACTTTCCATATGAATAAACAAGGTGGAGGGCCAATCCGAACGGATAATCTGCTTGGCTCCTGCCTTTTGCAAGATATCCGTTGCAACTCTGACCAATTTATCGCGCCTGGCATACGCGATTTTGGTAGGAAAATATTTGACTACCGGAATAGGACCATGCTCATCTCTGATGACCGGATCAACGGTGACGCCGTTGTCCTGTACGATTTCATCATCGGAAATAATCAAAATATTCAAGGTCCGCCGATATTCGGCCATTTTCTTTTTCAGTTGGCTGCCAACGATTCTCCCGCGTATATCCCATGGGGAATCCGGTGCCGGTTCGCGCAGGAAATTGTACCCGTATCCGCTGAATCCATAAGTGAATTCTGCGGATAACCCGGGACTGAGCCCCGGGACTAGCATACACCCTAAGCCCGGGTAATCCAATCTTGCTCCCGAAGTATGCCCTACAAAAGGGGCGGTCTCCGGTATCCCTAAAATCGCCATTAAATCCTTTTCATCAAAAACCCCGGATACCCAGTCGAAAAAGTGGTTGACCATGCCTCTCCCTACCCATGGATTTGCCGGCAGCCCGGAATTTAGCCACAGTCGAGGGGACTCAATGGGACCGGCTGCCATGACAATCGCTTTTGCCCGCAATTCTACAAATTCTCCGGTCCATGTATCGCGAAATTGTACTCCAACGGCGCGCACGCCGTCACTTGTTTCATTCTCCGTCAATATCTTCGTCGTAAAGGAGTTGGGCCTGATCGTGACGTTTCCCGTATTGAGCGCAAGCGGCACATAGCTGACGTTTGTAGAGCGCTTAGCAATTCGATCCACTGAGGGTCCCGTGGCACAGCCGTTTATGCAATGCCCGCTTAGTGAACATCCCTCCATATTAAACAATTCATCCAAGGAATAATCGGGATTCATCAAGTTCTTATTGGGTGGAAGAATCGCATTGGGATTTGGCCGATACCCGGGCTGGGTCACATTCAGCGTATGGATGAGCGGCCAACCCGCTTTCTTCGCACCATAATAGAACAATTCTTCCTTAGGAGTTGTTGGTGCAAAATGGACGGGCAGCGTTTCTTCAACCTTTTCATAGTAAGGAATAAGCTCCCGATAGGAAATGGGCCAAATGTTGTCGATCGCCTGAGGATAGGCACGTGGTGAATTTCCCCAATAATGCTGGGTGGTTCCCCCTACACCTGAATTTTGCCAAACGAGCCCTCGCTGTTGTATGCTCCGGAACCAAGGCGACCTTCGCAGATCAGCCGGACCCCATCGCAATTTTCCGGCAACCGAGTCATTCATATCATTTTCAAGCCTCGTATGAATCTCCTTATAAAGTGTAATATCCAAATCTCCTGGGCTGGAACTGCTTTCTCCCCCTCGCTCTTCCGTCGGTTTTGGCCATTTTTTGTTGCCAAACCATGGTCCTGCCTCCAGAACCAACACCTTTAGTCCCAGCTCTCCCAACTCTTTGGCTGCAACCGCCCCGCCCCCTCCCGAACCGATCACAATAACATCAGGATTATCATGCGTCATGAGCATCCCTCTTTCGGTGAGGAAATTTCAACAGGAAACCTCGCAATTGCCGATAGCCCAGTGAAGGTCCCGGATACCCCGTTTGCAGCCAAGCGACGGGGAATACTTCAAGCCTTCTCATTCCCGGAGGGGCAAGTCTCGTTGTTCCGTAACCGGGCCATTCCGAATAAAAACCGAACATGACCAATCGGTTGAGCGTATCGACCACGAATTGAACCAATCCGGCATTATATTGATAAGGCGGAGGCAAATAACCCAAATCAATATTCAGCGACTCCAGTAAGTACATCGCACGAAACCTGTCGCTACGGGAAAGCCTGGAGAAAGCCCCGCCACCTGGAAAGTTCAATTCATCATCCGCTTGTTTGGCGCCTCCTGCCGCAACCAACTGGACTGCCCCAGCATCGAGCAGTTCAGCGGTCGGTTCTGAAAGCATGACCCTTCGTAAGCTGAAATCCCCCTGGATGGTCAGCATGTGGTCAAGCACCCATATCATATATTGATCAACATGAAGGTCTAATGCTCCAATCTCCTGTATGCGGCCAAACTTTTGGGCTAATTGGGGTGTCCGGGGTATCATGGCGTCAACGAGCGCTTGGAATGTTGCGATCGTATGCCGGGTCTGATGGGAAGTGGAGTTAATTTTCTTATGCATGTCAGTCGCCTCCTTCATAAGAATCAATTCATACCCCGTATAAATGTATTACTCGGAAACTTAAAAAATGATTTTGCGGTACAAATATGAATTCCCTTGCAAATCCATTCTTTATATTCTAAGAACTACAAACTAATTTTCATGTCCGGCTATCGCAAAGCGCTTCAGTCCCCCAGTGAGTTACAAGAATGCTCCGCACCCTTTTGACTCCAAAAAAACCACCACGTAACGAAATGCTTACGTGGTGGTTTTGCTGAATTCTATTCTATAAGCTGTACAGGTCTATTTAACTGCTGTGCCTTTGGTGCTTTTCCAAGGGCCACCTCTAACGTGGTTCTTGAATATTTATCCCAGCCTTCCTTTGGCATAAAAAGGTTTACAGCAAAAGGTTTATCGGTCAATCCTTTTATTTTACGGATTTCATGGCGAAGCCTCTCACCAACTTCGGCTACACCGCCCGTCGGAACGGTATTGTAACCGCCATGAGGTCCCAAAACCCCCATGCCTCCTGCATTGGATACGGCCGCGACCATTTTGGCGTCTGTAATCCAAGGCTGCTTGAACAATGGGATATTTGATGCCGAGTATGCTTGTGATTCTGTTGTTGTTTTCCATAAAGACATCTCTCCTCCACTTACCTTTTTTAATTTACATCACAAATCATAAACCCTATAGTGGGAATAGGGTCAATTCTTTTATTTAATATTAATAAGTGTGAATTTCTGCCTGTGGAACAGCAATGATTCCCAGATGGGAAATGCGCTGCTTATCGAGTTAAGTATGTAGAATTTCGCAGGTGTTGGAATTGACAGCGAGGAAAGGATCGTCGTGATGAAACAATATTATTCCGTTGGTGAAACAGCCCGTCTCAATAACATCTCCATTCAAACCTTGCGGTATTACGATAAAATGGGAATTTTCAAGCCTCATTTTACAGATCCGGATAATGGATATCGGTATTACCATGTTAGACAGTTCTTCTATTTAGACATCATCAAGTATCCCAAAAACATCCGAACACCATTGGAGGAAATTAGGAACATTGTCTCAACTTCATGTACCCCTGAACATATGCATGCCTTTCTTGATGAGCAAGAAAACGTTATTGAGCACGAAATAGAGAACCTCGAACGTGCTCGGCGATTACTTGTAAGAAGAAAGCAGCAGCTCAGGGAACAATTAGAAATATGCGCCAGAAAAGAAGAGGGCATCGTTTACCATCGACATATAGAAGAGCAAACCATTTTAAAAGTGGAAAGGTGTGAAGTTAATCCTTTTGAACAACCGGACTTGTACTTCCGAAAATTGGCCGATGTTCTGGAAGAAAGAGGGGATATCATCGATAACTATTATGGGTTCATTTATGATTTAAACCCTTATCAGGATCCTGTTGATATTTGTTGCAGCAGTATTTATACGACGATTTGCAAAGGAGAAAAGATAGATTTAGCAGAGAAAGACATTACGTTAGATACGATCCCATCCGGTGAGTATGTATGTATTTCATTTGATTGGTCTTCAAAAGACTATGATGCTTACTATCAAAAGCTTTACCGCTATATTGAATCCAATGGTATACAGACATATGGGAAGGTATATCAAGTTTCTCTTCCGATCAACTATAGTTCATCAAAAGAAGAACAGTTCCTCACTGAATTAAGAGTGCTAAAAAAATAGTTCAGACAGAAAACATGCGAATCAGTTTTTGATTCGCATGTTTTTGTTAACCAATGTTCCCCATAAATTTGCATTCCAATTCTTAGGATCATCTAGGTGACTATTGCGTTAATGCTGCCCAAAAGTTCAGTAACCAAAGAGGAGCAGCTCATAACAGCCACTCCTCCACAATTGAATCTCTTTAGCAGAACAAAAACTCCCTAACGCGAGCAAAATCATCATTGATATCAAACTATCCCGTATTGTCATCGAAACTCGTAGTAGCTAACAAGTTTTTGTAAAGGTACCCTTTTACAAAAGAAAAGCCGCCATTCCTACGAATGACAGCTTTTTCCTATTGTAAACTTTATTTCCGATAAGATAATCGTCGAGATAAAACTTTATTGAGGACTTTAAAAGCAGAGATACTTAATTTCTTCCAAATCCAGCTATACAATAAGGAAAAGGCAAATGTCCCTAAAATAACCATACTATTAAAATGAGTTGTTACCGATGGTCCCAGTATAGAAAATTTAAATCCATATAATAAAATACTTATACCTAGTGTCAAACATAAAGCTGCAAATGGAATAATAAATATGCTTCTCTTTAAATACTTAAGACCAATGCCTAAACTGAGTCCTAATAATCCTGTGGTAAAGAGGAACACCAATAGCTCACTTGGCTGGAACATTGCCAATAGAAATATGGTTACGAAATAAGTCATCACACCTATTCGGAGTGACAATAGGCTAGCAAGCACAAGAGGACCAGTGCTCATCATGCTCAGTATATAACCAATACCGGTGAAAATCCCCGCAGATTGAAAAATAGCGGCTATTGAACCTAATAGGGCACCAGCTACAAGCCGCATTGTCTTAGAATAACTGTCAATAGTCGGGGGTAACTCATCTCCCCAAACACTAGATGTTACTTTTTTGAAAAATGACCGCATCTGACACCCCCATAATAGGTAAATGCAGTGAGAAAGAAGTTTATGCTAAAAATTGTTCAAGATAAGTTGTCCTTTTTCTAGACATTTTCCTAATACTTTATCGAGATGGTGCCATTTCACGCCTATGTACATATAAAAGTAGTTGATATATTGTATTTTCATGAACAACTGGGAAGTCAATATATGGGTCCTTCGCAGCATCCTAAGACCGCTGGACAAGGAATGATATTTTGCTGCATGACGCTGGTACAGAAAATGGTGCACCGCCTTGAAGATTCCGCAGCCCTAATTGGTACTGCTAGAACAGTTCTAATCATATTCTTATAATAGAAAACAAGATAAGGGGTGTAACGTTAGTTGATAAAAGTTAAGGTTAGTTTACGTCCCATTGTAAATAGGATAAATTTACCCACTGTTTTGAAAGCAGCTGTACTTCCGGGTGACTCCATTGAAAGATTATTTATTGCAACCCAGGTAGGAGAAATCTTTTACATAGGAAACGGGGATATTAGAACTTTTTTAGATATTCGCCCGCGAATCATAAAACTAGGTGTTTCTGGTGGTGGATATGATGAGCGGGGACTGCTAGGACTAGCGTTTCATCCCCAATTTTATTATAACGGTTTGTTTTATCTTCATTATTCAGTAGCTGGAACACAAGGTCCAGGTGCTCTACCTGAATCTTTTAATCCAAACCCGTGTGATCCCAAAACTTTAAACTTAAGGTGGACAAATAGAGATACTCAATATGATCATATTGATACAGTTGAAGAATGGATTTTACAATCGAATGGTCAACCTCAAAAACGACGGACATTACTTAACTTAAGAAGACCATTTTTTAATCATAATGGTGTTAATAGCTTAAACTTTTCACCTGAAACAGGAAAACTTGTTTTAACAACCGGAGATGGTGGATCAGGCTATGACCCATTTAATTTAAGCCAGGACGAGATGGAAATCGCAGGTAAAATAATTGAAATTGATGTAGTTAAAAATACATCTATCTATAATCCACCCGTAGTCACACGTTTTAATGAACTGCCCGCACCTATTCAGGAAACACTTACGGTAATTGCCAAAGGGGTTCGCAATATACCAGGGATTTCATTTCAAAGGTATTATAATCAGTATATTAAATATGTGGGAAATGTCGGACAGGATTTGGTAGAGTCGATTTTTTCATTCGTTCATTATAAACCAATACCGGTTACTCAACTTATTCAAGCTTCTTTAATGGAATCTGAACCTGACCAAGAAGGATTTATTAACTTTGGTTGGCGAGGGTGGGAAGGTGCTTTTCCTACTTCGATTATGAGGGGCTGCTCTGCAAATCCGAATTTGGATGAGAAAACGATTGCTTATTACAATGAAGCAATTAAAACTTCAGTGAGGCGAATTCAACCTTTAACCAGTTATTTCCATAAAGATCCCCGACCCGATAAGTTTGGGGGAACTGCACTTACAGGAGTCCAACCATATATGGGGAAAGGAATCCCCGCTTTAACGGGAAGCGTTGTGTTTACCGATCTTGTCCGGAAGGAAGAATCTCAAACTCCGGTTAAAGGAGTTTTAGCTTATACTAGGGTAAGACCAGATTGTAAACTAAATGATTTTAGTGTTATTGAAACCGATTATAATTTTGGGTCTCAATCTGCTTATTTTGTTACTCTGGGAACGAATCTAGACCAAACCAGATTATATTTAGGGGTTTATGGTTCTATGAAAGTGACTGATTTTAACCAAGGTACTGTTTTTGAAATTGTTCCATGATTCATAACAACAAAACTCTACTTAATCTAGATAAATCTCTTACTTAGATGTAATTGTATCGAAGTATAAAACAAGAGAACAATCAGCTCCCTCATTCAAACAGGCAAGTACAGAAAACGATCTTGGGTTATTTACGATGCTGAAACAGGATTCTCGATCCAACGTGTCGGAGGAATTGGGCGAATTAAACTCTTTTTCCAGAAATGCATAAAAAAGGGGAATACAACAGAAAATACTAAACAAAAAGGATGACGTTCCATGCCGTTTAAATTGACCAACTTTCCTCCAAATACTGCACCCAAAGTGGTTCAATGGAAAGAAATGATGTCTCAAGAGGTTTGTTTTTCCTGTCAGACCTCTCCTACCGATTGTCATTGCGCTCAATCACTTGCTCAAGAAATTTTGGAAGATATCTTATTAGATTAGATTGAAAAACCGGATTCTCGATCCGGTTTTCATTATTTTACAAAAAGGCTTTTCTTATACACTGGCGATCCTTGGCAATTTAGCAGGAAACATGCGCTGGAAAGATGGGATCGGCTCATACATTGGAATCGTCACAGCTACTCCTGTCATTAACATCTCAAAAATTCCAATACTAAACGAATGGCCGGTGATACCTTCAAGGCATCATGGATACTTCGGTAAGGTCGAAATCCAAATGACCACGGTAGAAAATCCGCGCTCTGGATTAGTTTATCTTCATATGCGAGAATACCGAGTGGCCTCATCTTATTTGATCCAACTGCTACGTACGGGAAGTGGTTTGTAGGCCTGCTTCTTCATCCTTGTGATCAGATCAGCTATATTTTCTTCGAGGTTGGCTTCGCATTCCTCTTTGGTCACCAGGTCAACGCCGGCCTAATTATAGGCTAATTTCACTATCTTTATTCATTCCTTCACATAAATAGGATCATTATGTTCCTGTTGATCTCTTTGTATTTGTTTTATGATTAGAGGATATGCTCTTTTTTTGAAGAGGTCATATAAGGGTTCGTCAACTAAGTAAAAGACCCTATCCAAGTAGTCGATTTGGATAGGGTTTTTCTTTACATCCGATCCTTGTTCGTAATTCCCAAGGCACGATTGCCAAAAATATATGCTTTTTCTATTTCCTTAAAACTTTAAGGCTAAAAGCTTTCTAAGAGGTTGCTCCTTTGTACTTTCCCTAGAGTACACTTCATCCTCCATCAGTTGAAGAATCACATTTAACACCCGAGCTTTTAGGTCTACGTAATAAAAATGATCGTTTAGTCTACTATTATCCAAATATGTCACCCCCTTTTGTACTTAGGGTAGACAAAATGAACAAGAACCCTTACCTTTTCTTTTCATGGACTTAAAGTTAAAATGCGATTTTCAAAAAGGTTAAGGTCTAACGGATCAAGGCTACAAGGCTTCTTGTTGACTACTAGTACCATTCTAGTTTCACGTTGCGCAGCCAAAAGCTCGACTATTTCCTTCCTAAACAATAAAAAACCATTGCTGATTAGTAGGAATAGAATGAGGAGTTTATCTTTTTATTAATTAACATTTTGTGAATGTAACATTTAGGATCAGTTATGGTAGATTTTCTTTTATAATTCCCAATAAGCGAGGAAGCGGATTGCTTAGCATAGATTTACTTTCTGATTGACCATCTCCCAAAATGGATTAACATTCAATCGGTTCTGATCTAGAACCAGAAAAAATGTTTCCTACGGTTACCTGTTCTCTGCAATACTCCATTTAAACAAGTCTTTTGTTCAACATTTCACATAAAGTATTACCAAATGTCGCACTATGCTAGGTTCGATCTTTCATGAACAGCCCTCTCCCCAAATAGGATAAGTCCTCTAAGGATAGCGGTTTTCTTAAAGAACCAGTTCCATCTTAATCAAGAAGTTTATTTATGATATCGGTTTTATTCTAGAACTCTAGAACAACCCATGGGATACCCAGTTTGTTCAACTTTGCACATAAATAGGATCATTATGATCCTGTTGTTCTTTCTGTATTTATCTTACGATTAAGAGATCGGCTCTCTTTCTAAAGAGGTTCTCCTTTATAAACGATTCAGGGTAAACGTGCCAACGAGTACTAGCAGTACCTGGTCATCCTTTCTCTTATCTCTATTAATTTTAATACGAGAACTAATGCCTCTCCTCATGTAGTAGAGGTCTGATTATCGTTATACCAACCTACGTCTGAAAATAACACTATAAGTGTCATTTTTACCCCGAAATACACACTCCCAGTGTCTGGCCTATTGTTGAGTTTACCTTTACTATTTGAGGAGAAGTGTTGAATGGGTTTCATTTTTTATATCAGGTCCTACTGGGCACTGTGAATCTTCTACAGCTAGAACTATGATGAAATCACTATATGCATGAGCAGCTTTTCACACAGAATACTACCATTTGGTTGCAGTTAGGTACTGCCAATTTCATGTACGATGAATCCTAGCTTAACGTGTAGCTCTCCTCTGATAGGATCGCTCTTTCAACGAGGCTCTCCCCGTCTAGGAGACCTTTATCTATGATCTTAGTTCTATATTTATGGAATAAAAAAATTAGATTCATAATGATCATTCATTGATCGATGTACATTTCTTTTTTAGTGGATACAACAGACATTATAATGGCGATTATCGATGAAAATAGCTATTATAACGGCCTGGCAATCTCTCGCTATATGGATTAACGTAATATATAGAGGTGGTAAGCGATGCCAATACGCCCAAAAGACTTAGGCACTATCATTTATAACGATCGAAAACGAAAGAAGCTCACACAACGATTAGAAGCCTGGAACAAAACAAACACGAAAACGTTACGATTGATACGCTTGCCAAAGTAGCAAAAGGCTTAGATATGTCAACCTTGGCTCTCCAATTTTCCGAAACGTCCTCCGAGGTGGAAGAACAAAAGTACAAGGACATACTCATGATTATTATTTATCTGCATCAACAAGATACGGAAGTCCTTCACTTTTTAAAAGAATTTCTTCCAACCGAAGCAGAGAAAATCAAAATGGTATTAAATAAAAAATCGTGTCCATAAATGATACGGAGGATGGACATGCCTTTACTCCCCTTCCTCCTCCCCCCTTTTATTGCTTTTCCCCTATACATTCCCCGCAAGGAGGCCTCTTACTTCACCCACTTTAAATGATCATCCACAACCCAAATTCCCCCCTCTAATTTCCCCCAAATATAAAAAAGTGTAGAGAAACGACCTAGTTTCTCTACACTCTGAGTGCTTCACAGCACGCTTTTCTTTTCTAGATCCGATATGCCCATAAGCAGTTTCGTCTTTGTTACACTATGATTCATCAGGAATTTCCAAAGTGATCTTGCCAAAATTTTGTCCCTTTTCCATATACAGTTGAGCATTCATGGCTTCTTCAAGAGGATAGGAACGGTCCACAACGGGATTAATTCGGTGTTCTTCAAATAACTGGAGCATCTGTTCAAAATCCAGTGGACTTCCCATCGTAGTACCCTTTATATCTAAATGTTTAAAAAATACGCGAGGAAGGGCTAGCTCCGGAATCGGACCGCTTGTAGCACCGAAGTTAACAATACGTCCCGCAGGTTTAGCTAGATTGAGCAATTGATTAAAGTTCTCCCCACCTACTCCATCGATAATCAGATCGGCACCGCCCATGATCTTTTTTAAGTCTTTCATCCAATGCTCTAAGCGGTAGTTCACCCCTCCAACGGCTCCTAGTTTTTTGGCTCTTTCAATTTTTTCTTCACTACTCGACGTCACAAATACGTTTGCCCCTTTGGCTACAGCCATTTGAAGGGCGAACAGAGCTACCCCGCTGCCGATTCCAGGAATTAAGACCGTTTCTCCTTTTTGAAGATTTCCTCTCGTTATCAAGGCACGGTAAGCCGTTACCCCTGCTAGCGGCAGAGCTGCCGCTTCCTCCCAGGAAAGGTAATCAGGCTTTTTATACACGTTTTTATAGGGAACCTTGACGTACTGGGCATAGGTTCCATCCGTTGGCATCCCTAGTATAGAAAAGTCAGGTCCATTATAGTTCGGATTTTCTCCCCAGTTTAATCCTGGATTGATGACCACAGAGCTGCCTTCTTGGATTCCTTCCACTTGATCCCCCATCGCGACGACCTCTCCTGCTCCATCCGCTCCCAAGATGGAGGGCAATTTCATTGCAGGATATAATCCATGGGTAATCCATACATCTCTTCTATTTAAAGATGCATACTTTAAACGAATTAATACTTCACCCGATTTAGGCGCAGGTATTTCGATATCTTCATATCGAAGCTGCCGAGGACCGCCTAGTTCTCTTAGCATAATAGCTTTCATATCCATCTCTTCCTTCCTGTCTGTAGATCACTTGCCAGATGCAAATCGTATTTCTACTAAGATCTTCTGAACTATTCTTGATGCAACGTTGCTTCACGTGATCCCATGAGATGATTGATATACCTTGCGGCAACAAAGAGAAAATCGGAGAGACGATTTAAATATTGGAGTACCACCTTACTCATGTCTTCGTCTTTCTGGATCTCAACAGCAGTTCTCTCTGCACGTCGTACCATCGTTCTTGCCACATGAAGGGCGGATCCTGTGGGGTGTCCTCCAGGTAAAATAAAATTAGCTAGAAGTGGTAATTTGGCATCCCATTGATCAATTTGTTCTTCTAGAAAACAAACATCCTCTTCAGCAATTTTCCATCCGACCTCTTTTCCCTGCGGAGTCGCCAATTCTGCCCCTACATGAAATAGCTTGGTTTGGACTGTGTGGAGAATTTGATGAAATTCATTCCATCGTTCTTCCTGAGGAAGGAAGGAAAGAGCCAAGCCAATCATCGAGTTGGCCTCATCACAAGTACCATATGCCTCGACTCGGGGAGATTGCTTGGAAACACGTTGCCCGTAAACAAGGCTTGTTTCTCCTTTGTCTCCTGATTTTGTATATATTTTCAATTTATCACCCCTTTAAATGACTAGATCATCTACATATTGCGTCGATACTGTCCGCCCACTTCATACAAAGCGGTGGTGATTTGCCCAAGCGATGCTACCTTAACACATTCCATTAACTCTTCAAACAGGTTACCGTTTTGTAGCGCTATCTGTTTCAGACGTTCCAGAGCTGCACGGCATTCGTCTTCATGTCTTTTCCAGAAATCCTGAAGATTTCGAATCTGGGTTTGCTTTTCTTCTTCCGTCGAACGGGCCAATTCAATCTCATAAGCATTTTCATCGGCATTTGGATTAATGAACGTGTTGACCCCGATAATCGGCAATTCCCCAGAGTGTTTCTTATGCTCATAGTACATCGATTCTTCCTGGATTTTTCCCCGCTGATATTGCGTTTCCATCGCTCCGAGTACTCCTCCGCGATCGTGAATGCGCTGGAATTCAGCCAATACCGCTTCTTCGACGAGGTCGGTCAACTCATCAATAATAAAGGAACCTTGCAGCGGGTTTTCATTCTTTGCCAAGCCCAATTCCTTATTGATGATCATTTGGATCGCCATGGCCCGGCGCACGGAGTTCTCCGTCGGTGTGGTGATGGCTTCATCATAGGCGTTTGTGTGCAGGGAATTGCAATTATCATAGATAGCAATTAAGGCTTGTAAAGTTGTCCGAATATCGTTGAAATCCATCTCTTGCGCATGTAAGGAACGACCAGAGGTTTGGATATGATACTTCAGCTTTTGGCTGCGTTCGTTTCCGCCATATTTATTTTTGATGACGGTCGCCCAAATTCGACGTGCCACACGGCCCATGACGGTATATTCCGGATCTAACCCGTTACTGAAGAAGTAAGACAAATTAGGAGCAAAGTCGTCGATGTGCATACCGCGACTCAAGTAATATTCCGTAAAAGTGAAACCATTCGCCAAGGTGAAAGCTAATTGGGAAATGGGGTTAGCTCCTGCTTCCGCAATATGATACCCGCTAATACTTACGGAATAGTAATTGCGAACCTTATGATCGATAAAGTACTGTTGGATATCCCCCATCATCTTCAGCGCAAACTCCGTTGAAAAGATGCACGTATTTTGCCCCTGGTCCTCTTTTAAAATATCCGCTTGCACCGTCCCGCGTACGGTTTTCAGTGTCCATTCCTTAATTTGTTCTTTCTCTTCTTGGCTCGGCTGTCTTCCATTTTTCTCGATAAACTTCTCTACCTGCTGATCGATCGCGGTATTCATAAACATAGCCAAAATAATCGGTGCCGGACCATTGATCGTCATGGAGACACTGGTAGAAGGGTGGCACAGGTCAAAGCCTGCATACAGCTTCTTCATGTCATCCAAGGTACACACACTCACTCCGCTGTTCCCGATTTTCCCATAGATATCAGGACGGTAATCCGGATCTTGACCATATAGGGTGACGCTGTCAAAAGCAGTAGACAGACGCTTCGCCTCATCATTCTGGCAAAGGTAATGGAAGCGGCGGTTCGTACGCTCAGGCGTTCCCTCTCCAGCAAATTGGCGTTTCGGATCTTCATTCGTTCGCTTAAATGGGAAGACTCCCGCGGTGTAAGGGAAATATCCCGGTAAATTCTCTTTTAGCAGCCAGCGTAGAATTTCTCCCTGATCTTCAAATTTCGGCACACTCACACGAGGAATCTTATTTCCGGACAACGATTCTGTATGGAGTTCGGTTACGATTTCTTGATCGCGCACCTTCGTCACGAACTGGTCTTGTTGATACCTTTCACGGGTTTTCGGCCACTCTTCGAGCATCTTTTTGCATTCCGGATGAAGCTTCTCCTCATAATGTTCTATCATTTCATCTAACTTGCCCGTAAAGACTTCCGCTTCTTCCTTCGACATCAGTTGTCCGTTGTGATGCTCCACGAGTTGTTTTGTTCCCCGCAGTTGGAACAGCTTACGGGCCAAACTGACTTGCTCCTCCGAAAATTTCTTATATTGGCGAACCGTTTGAACGATTTCTCCCAGGTAGCCCGTTCGATCGGGAGGAATGATTAAATTTTTCTTCGTCACCTTCTGAATCTTATCGTCATAAGAGGTAGGCCAGTCGCCTCCCGATATCTTTTCCACCAAGTTCATCAGGTTGGCAAAAAGAACATTCGTTCCTTCATCATTAAACTGGCTGGCAATGGTGCCGAATACCGAAAGTTCCTCATCGGTGACTTCAAATAACTGGCGGCTTCGTTTAAATTGCTTGCGCACATCACGCAAAGCATCTTCGGATCCGCGACGTTCAAATTTATTGATGACAATGACATCTGCAAAATCGATCATATCAATCTTTTCCAATTGGGTGGCTGCACCAAATTCACTTGTCATCACGTACATGGCGATATCGCAAAGATCGACGATGCCCGAGTCCCCTTGTCCAATTCCGCTTGTTTCGACAATGACAAAGTCATACCCCGCCGCTTTCACCACTTCGACGGCTTCCTTCGTGGCATAGCTAAGCTCGGACTTTGATCCCCGGGTAGCCAAACTGCGCATATAGACGCGAGGATTATTGATGGCATTCATGCGAATACGGTCGCCAAGCAGGGCGCCTCCGGTCTTCATCTTGGAAGGATCGATGGAAATAATCGCAATGGACCGTTCTGGGAATTGCTCCAGAAAGCGACGCACCAATTCATCCGTTAACGAGCTTTTTCCTGCTCCGCCGGTTCCTGTAATCCCCAATACAGGTACGGTAGGCGCTTCCGCCTGCCATTGCTCCAAGGCCGTAGCAACAGATGCTTTGACTGCGCCGTGTCCTTGATTTTCTTCTGCAAGGGTAATGAGCTTTGAAATCGCTCCCCAATGCTTGTCCTTTAATAGGACCAACTCCTGCTCTAACTGCTTCGGGGTTGGAAAATCCGCTTCTTGGATCATCAGATTGATCATGCCCTGCAGTCCCAGCTCACGCCCATCATCCGGAGAAAAGACCTTGGCAATGCCGTATTCATGCAACTCCTTGATTTCAGCAGGTACTATGACTCCACCCCCGCCAGCAAAAATTCGGATGTGACCGGCACCCTTTTGCTTCAGCAAATCATGCATATATTTTAAATATTCCACATGACCCCCTTGATAGGAGCTGATGGCAATGCCCTGGACATCTTCCTGAATGGCAGCGTTCACAACCTCATCCACGGACCGGTTGTGTCCGAGATGAATCACTTCCACACCGGAAGCCTGAAGAATCCGCCTCATGATATTAATCGAGGCGTCATGACCGTCAAACAATGCAGCTGCTGTAACAAATCGCACATTACTTGTGGGGCGGCAAACTTGCGTTTCCATCTCCTTCACCTTCTCTCACTTTTTTGGTTTCCTATTCATCTTTTAAAAGATACCCGCCAATGACCAATCGTTGAATTTCGTTCGTCCCTTCATAGATTTGTGTAATCTTGGCATCGCGCATAAAACGCTCTACCGGATATTCACGGGTATATCCGTATCCCCCGAAAACCTGTACCGCTTCAATCGTCACTTCCATGGAGATATCCCCGGCAAACAGCTTGGACATGGCGGATTGCAGTCCATACGATATCCCTTGGTCTTCCCGCCAGGCTGCTTGGTAGGTCAATAAACGAGCCGCTTCGATCTTGGTAACCATATCGGCTAACTTAAATTGGATTGCTTGCAGCTTGCTAATGGGTTTGCCAAACTGGACGCGTTCCTTTGCATAGGCAACCGCATGGTCCAACGCTCCTTGAGCGATCCCCAGCGCTTGGGAAGCAATCCCGTTCCGGCCTCCGTCGAGGGTCATCATCGCAATCTTGAAGCCTTCCCCCACTTGACCCAATAGATTTTCTTTCGGAACCCGACAATCCTCAAATATCACTTCCGTGGTAGCAGAAGAACGAATGCCGAGTTTTTTCTCCTTCTTTCCTACCGAAAAGCCAGGGAAGCTCTTTTCCACAATAAAGGCCGCAATGCCTTTATGCTTCAGTTCCGAGTTGGTTTGTGCGAATACGATATAAATGTCGGCATGCCCTCCGTTCGTGATAAAAATCTTAGATCCGTTGAGGATCCATTCATCCCCATCCAGGACCGCCGTAGTTTTCATTCCAACGGCATCGGAACCCGATCCCGGTTCCGTCAAGCAATAGGCTCCCATGCTTTTGCCTTCGGCCATGGCCCGCAAATATTTTTGTTTTTGCTCTTCCGTGCCAAATGTGTAGACCGGCCATCCGGCTAAGGATGTATGGGCAGAGAGAGTGACCCCTACGGAGGCATCCACACGGGAAAGCTCTTCGACCGTGATGACATAGCTTAAATAATCCGCACCGGCGCCGCCGTACTTTTCCGGCCAAGGGATCCCGCATAAGCCTAGCTCCGCCATCTTATGCCATATGCCCATATCAAAATATTCTTCTTCGTCACGCTGGGCAGCCGTAGGCTCACACTCCTTCAGAGCAAACTCTCTCACCATTTTTTGCATCATTTGATTTTCTTCTGACAATTGAAAATTCATTGACTACACCCTTCCTATATAAAATTTAGAATTTATCTACCAACCGCATTGCTTGCCGCACTATAGGGATTTCTCTACAATCTCGGCAATATCCAATGTTTTCACCTGGTCTTCTACTTCTTTCGCCTTGGTTCCATCACTCATCATCGTCAAGCAATATGGACAATTGCTTCCAATCGTTGTCGGATTGAGCCGAAGGGCCTGCTCCGTTCGCTCTAGGTTGATCCGTTTCCCTTGGGTCTCCTCCATCCACATATTTCCTCCACCAGCACCACAACACATCGCATCCTGCTTGTTTCTCTCCATTTCTAGCACGTTGACGCCAGGAATAGATTTTAAAATTTGCCGTGGGATATCATAGATGTCATTATATCGCCCGATATAGCAGGAATCGTGATAGGCAATGGCTTCTTGCACTTCTTGGGTAGGCTTGATGCGGCCTTCCTGGATGAGCTTCCAAATCATTTCCGTATGATGAACTACTTCCGCCTCTAAACCAAATTCTGGATATTCATGTTTAAAGGTATTGTACGTATGCGGACAGATGGTCACGATTTTCTTGACATCATACGCCTGAAAATTGGCGATGTTTTCCTGGCATAGCTGCTGAAATAAAAACTCGTTCCCCATCCGGCGAGCCGTATCGCCTGAATTGCGTTCTTCATTCCCTAAGATCGCAAACTTCACCCCAGCTACATTCATGATCTTGGCAAACGATTGAGCAATTTTCTGGCTGCGATTGTCAAAGGATCCCATCGAACCCACGAAAAACAGATACTCAAACTCTTCCACTTCATCCACGGTTGGAACC
Source organism: Ammoniphilus soli (assembly GCF_040813775.1). Classification (NCBI taxonomy): domain Bacteria; kingdom Bacillati; phylum Bacillota; class Bacilli; order Caryophanales; family Paenibacillaceae; genus Ammoniphilus; species Ammoniphilus soli. Next base: position 56,575 of record NZ_JBEGDL010000027.1, on the reverse strand, counting down.
ACGATATCTTCGCGGCCTTCACGCCATTTGATGCGTTCCTTCCGGTTAATGCCCCATGGATTGCTTTGGCGTTCAATATTTTGGAAGTAGCGAGTCGCTTCATGCGGCATGTTCCCTTCCGTTAACACGAGGTAACGACGCAGATCAATAATTTTATCGACATGTTCATTAGCCACCGGACATTGATCCTCACAGTTGCGGCAGGTTGTACACGCCCAGATCTCTTCTTCCGTGATGACATCCCCAATCAGACTCGGGAATTCGAGGGTAGCAGCCACCTCAGATGAGGCTGCTCCTTGCATAGCCAATTGGTTGGCATGCGTGTTCTGTAAGACAAAATCCGGCATCCAAGGCGAACGGGAAGTGATCGCAGCTCCTTTTTCCGTCAGGTGATCCCTCATCTTCACTATCAGATCCATCGGAGACAAGGTCTTTCCCGTTCCGGAAGCGGGACACATATTCGTGCATCGTCCACATTCCGCACAGGCATATAGATCGATCAGCTGCTGCTGGGTAAAGTTCTCGATTTTCCCAACCCCATATTCCTCCGCTTCTTCATCCTCAAAATCGATCTTGCTTAATTTCCCTGAAGGCCCAACTTTCTTGAAGAAGATATTAAACATCGCGAATAGCTCATGTGCTTGCTTAGACTGCGGGACGAAAACCATGAAGGACAACACGATCAGCATGTGCACCCACCAGAATACATAGAACAAAACGGTGGCTGCTGTCGTTCCGATGCCGGAGAATACCACAGCTACCACTCCGGAGAAGGGGGCATAGACCAAGTCCGGTTCGTGCCCGAGCATGAGTGTTTCAAAGCCCAGCGAAAGCAGGATCGACAGGGTCAGAATGGTTAGTCCGATATAAACAAAGGCCGCTTTGCCATCTCGTTTCCATTGCAATCGCTTCAGCTTCTCCACATAACGTCTGAAGGCCGCATAGCCAACGGCGCACAGCATCAGGAAGGTGGTCCACTCTTGCAGGAGACTGAAATATTTGTGTGCGTCGCCGAACGGGAATTCATACCCTTTACTAAATCCCTTGATGACTAGTTCGATCAGTCCGACTTGGATGATCATAAAGCCGTAGAATAAGATCAAGTGCATACAGCCGCTTTTTTTGTCTTTAAACAATTTTCTCTGTCCGAACCCATTGATTAACACGTCATTGATTCGTTCTCTCAGATTCGGTTCAAAAGCGGCTTTCTTGCCAAGCTTCACAAACAAATAGCGGCTGTATACAACATGGAGAAACAAGTAGACGGCATAACTGGTGACAGCCATGAGGGCTAAAAAATGAAGTAATGATAACATGGGTAAACCTCCTGTCCCCTCTACTTCGAAAAAATTGAAGGAGTCTTATTTAAGGGTAAGTGTAATATTTTTGAAGGGCTTTCTGACTCCTGGCTTATATTGACTGGAATGATCTAACACATACCTCTGTCCGTTCCACTCAATTACAGTAGGAATACCTTTTTTAGCTTTGATCACTTTAGGTAATATATGTTGTTTCTCTAGTTGATCTATCATTATGATTTTTCTCCTTACTGGGTTAAGTTTGAAAATGGCCTGCCTATCCTTCCTTACCTTCGCTAACGGTTTTGGAAGATGGGCTGCCTCTTCTCAATAAAAGCCTGAATTCCCTCTCTTGCATCTTCGGTTGTAAATAAACTTCCGAATAACTCTGCTTCTGCCATGTATCCCTTTTCCTGTCCATACACGATTCCTTGATCCATGGCAGACAGGGCTGCTTGAATACTTACTGAACTTTTGGCCCTGATTTTCTCTGCCAAATGTTTCACCGTTATTTCCAGCTCCTCAAGCGGTACACTTCGCGAAACTAACCCAATCCGGCTTGCTTCCTTTCCGTCGATCATATCGCCAGTAAGAACGAGTTCGGTTGCTTTCTCCCGGTTCGTCAGGCGAACTAACCGCTGTGTTCCTCCAAAGCCCGGTATCAGCCCTAGATTCAACTCAGGCAGCCCTATTTTGGCCGTATCTGCTGCAATCCGTATATGGCAGGCCATGGCTAACTCTAATCCGCCACCGAGACAAGCTCCATTAATCATGGCAATGACAGGTTTCTTCAATTGTTCAATCTTTTGAAAAATCTGCTGCCCCTTCAAGGCATAATCCCGACCTGCATGTTCATCTTCAATGAAGGTAAATTCCTTGATATTAGCTCCTGCAATAAACATTTTTCCTTCGCCCGTCAACACAGCCACCTTGATTTGTGTATTCTCTTCTACTTTCTGAATGACTTGCTCTAATTCTAGCAAGGTTTGTTGATCCAAAGCATTTGCCGGTGGATGGGCTATGGTAATATAAGCAATTTGATCTTCCACCATCATCTTCACTTTTTGTTGTTCCATATCGTTTTTCCTTTCTTATGAGTTTAATCACGTTGTTTTTAAACGGCCCGCATTATGACCGACTGATCAGTCGGTCATCGCGAATAATAAACCCCCTCTATAAAATAGTCTCGGAGCTTCAGCTCGTGCAACTGAGAGACTGAAGTCAAAGACCGTAGTCTGTAACTTATTTTACCAGAAACCTTAAATGCGTCAATATGTTTTGAAAACTTTTTAATTTGAAACCATCATTATTATTTGTCACAGTTTAATAGATTTGTTACACTTTGATTTAAACGAATACCATTACAATCTAAACTCTGGTCAGACTCGGTAATTTTTTCTAAGGAGAACTATAAAATGAGTACAAATATGACTCAACGACAAGTCAGGGCGAAACAAACTAAAAAGAAGATTCTAGATACAGCTTTAAGTCTGCTGAATAAAAAACACTTTAATGATATAACTGTCGATGAGATTGTTACACTGAGCAACACGTCAAAAGGTGCCTTCTATACGCATTTCAAATCAAAATACGAAATTCTCCTTGAAAAATTCAAAGAAGTCGATCACTTTTATGAAGAAATCGCTCGGTCGCTTCCTGCAGAAATCAGCTCTACTGAAAAAATAGTACGTTTTTCCGAATCCCAAATGGTTTACCTAAGAGACGATTGGGGGAAAGAAACGTATCTTACCCTGTATACGAATGCTTCACCTGAACATAATTATTTCATGAATAAAGACAGAGCCCTCTATAGAATGATCAATCAGTTTGTTCAAGAAGGGCAAGAAACAGGAGAATTTAAGCAAGATCTTTCCCCTGATGAAATTACGGCTTTAATTGCGCGATGCATGCGCGGAACACTATTCGATTGGTGCATCCAAGACGATCGTTTTGATCTTGTAACCGAAACAAAAAAGCTTATTCGTACGTTCCTGGAAGGTTTAAAGCCATAACCTTGGATCGCCGGTACAGTCAGCTGAAATAGCTGCCGAGAATGATCGACAGCTATTTCATTTTCAAAGAGACATTACCTTTTGTCTATAATCTATGCCCTAGGCAACTTCAGATTCCTTGGAATGTACTTTCCTCATAAATTCATTGACGTCTGCAGGAACTTGACGATCAATCTTAGACACAATGTACACGGACAGGAAACCAAGCGGGACAGTGATCAATCCTGGAATTTTGAATTGCAGAGCCACTGGCAGTGCATCTTGAAAAAAGATCATCATCATAGATGACAATAAACCGATAAGTAAACCTGCAATAGCCCCTTTTTCCGTCATCCCTCTCCACCAGATCCCCATAATGAAAATGGGAGCAAAGGTGCTGGCCGCGACGCAGAAAGCCAATCCGACCAAATGGCCAATGGAGGCCTCTTTTACCAATAACCCTAAAGCACCGTACAAGACGGCAAGAATGATAATCGAGATTTTCCCCGAGAGAACGCGTTCTCTTTCAGAAAGCTGGTTTTTCCTGATGAATGTAGCATATAAATCATGCGCTAAAGCTCCTGAGCTAGCGATAAAAAGACCAGAGAGGTTGGAGAAAACCGCCGCAAAGGCACCGGCAATGATTAGACCTAGCAGCCATTTTCCTCCCAGTGCTTCCGCCGTAGAAGCAACGACCATATTCGTTCCGCCCTCGACCATGTCTTTGATAATTTTCGGGTCTGTAGCAGGATCAAGGAACAATGCACGTCCCACAGCTCCCAAGTAAATAGCGAAAAAGAAGAACACACTGGCAATGATGATAGCCATCATGGCCGATTTACGAGCCTCCTTCCCGCTAGGATTGGTATAAAAACGCAGGAGAATATGCGGCAGCCCGATCGTTCCGAAAGCTAGGCCGATGACCATTGAAATCGTTTGTAAGAAACTCGGGAAGTAGCTGCCTGTGTATGACCATTTGGTTCCGTCGACAGCGATGTCTTTTCCATCTGCGGTGTATTGACCGGTATTTGCCAAAGTTCCTGTCATATCCCCAATGGTTGCCAAAATCTTATCATAATGCAAACCACCCCAGACGGCCGCACCGACCATTAGGATAAAGGCTCCCAAGCGAATCCACAATTCCAGCGCCTGGTTGAAAGTCGTACCCTTCATCCCCCCTACTCCAACATAGAAAATCATTACAGCGCAGGTAAAAATAATGCCGAACTCATAGCTCGTTCCGAAGAACATGCTTAAAATTTGTGCAGCTCCCAATAACTGCGGGGCAGCATAAAATCCGGATATGGAGAGCACAACCAAAACCGCAACCAGACGGGCTCGTTTACTGTGAAAGCGGTAACCTAAAAAGTCGGCAACCGTAAAAGCGCCAAACCGCCTTAACGGACCTGCAACAAAAATGGCTAACAGCACAAGGCCGATCGAGAAGCAAAAAGCATAGAACGCGCCATCATAACCTAAAGAAAAGGTGAGGCCAGCAATACCCAAAAAGGTCGCTGCACTCAAATAGTCACCGCCGATCGCCGAACCATTCATGAACCAGCCAAAACTGCGACCGCCCACATAATAATCTTTAGAAGACGTGTTTCGCTTTGTTGCAAAGGTAATCCAAATAATCGTTCCCATTAATACGATCGTAAATAAGTACTTAGGATCCATTAGAGCACTCATTATCCAGCACTCCTTCCTGTCTCTCTATCAGAAACGGGATGAGTTGCAGGCTGATTGACCTTAAGTCTTTTCTCATAGAGATAGATATGTATGACGGCAATGACAACGGCTAAAGCCAACCCTACAATGGCCGTCAAGAACCAACTGATCGTCATACCACCCCAAATCTGACCCATCATAAAATCCTTGGCAAACCAATTCAGTACGGGTATGGAAAAAATAAACAAAAAGTAAACCAACCCAAGTTTTAGACTTGCTGAGAACTCGGACTTCATTATTCTGCTCGTTTCGGGATCAAGTGCCTTTAATTGACTCACATCCATTTTTCCTGATTCGATATATTCCATTTCTTTATACTCCGCAGCCATGTTCCTGCCCCCTCATAGAATCATTCCACTTTCACCTTTCCAACATTCCTGTTCGAGCCCCAAATCTAAGGTGATATGACGAATAAGAACAAAGGCAAACAGATTCTTTTAAACCGTCACTTTCTTTTGCTTTTCCAATTGTCTTAATTCAACACGGCGTATCTTTCCTGAGGATGTTTTAGGAAGTTCCGTGACAAATTCGATTTCTCTCGGGTATTTATACGGAGCCGTCATGTTTTTCACATGCTCCTGCAATTGCCGCACTAATTCTTCACTCGCTTCATTGGAGTCTTTTAAAATCACAAAAGCTTTTACAATCGCTCCGCGAATTTCATCCGGACTTGCCACGACGGCACTTTCCTTGACGGCTGGATGCTTGACCAGAGCATCTTCCACTTCAAATGGTCCGATCGTATAGCCAGAGCTGATAATAATATCATCAGAACGACCTTCAAACCAGAAATACCCGTCTTCATCCTTTTTAGCTTGGTCCCCTGTCAGGTACCATTCTCCACGAAAAGCCGCAGCTGTACGTTCCGGATCATTTAAATACCCTTTAAATAAAGCTGGTGTACTGCGATGGATGGCGATATCACCAACTTGTCCTACCGGTACCGGATTTCCGTCTTCATCAATGATCTCCACCCGATTGCCTGGAGTGGGTTTTCCCATGGATCCTAGTTTTAAGTCCATTCCCATCCAGGTCCCTACCATGAGCGAATTTTCCGTTTGTCCATAACCATCGCGCACGTCCACATGAAAATGCTTCCTGAACGTATCGATGACCTGGCGATTCAATGGTTCCCCTGCGCTTACGGTACTGCGCAATTGAGGAAGCTTATACTGATCCAGTCCATCGACCTTAGCCATGAGGCGGTATTCCGTTGGCGTGCAGCACAATACGTTGACCTGGTACTTCTCTAGCAAGCTTAAATATTTCTGTGCATCAAATTTCCCGTTATAAACAAACCCAGTGGCCCCGCTGCCTAACGTAGATACAAAGGGGCTCCAATTCCACTTGGCCCAGCCTGGTGCAGCGGTAGCCCACACAATGTCGGTTTCTTTTATATCCAACCATAATTTTGCCGCCACGGCTTGGTGTGCAAAAGCCCAACTATGATGGTGGATCACCCCCTTCGGGTTTCCGGTTGTACCAGAGGTATAATTAAGGAAGGCTATGTCATCCGAACGGGTTTGCACCATTTCAAATTGATCGGATTCGGATTCCACCAAGCTCCCGTAATTCAACCACCCGTCTGCTCCTTTCCCTACAGCGATAAAATGCGTTAAATGCTCGGCATCCCTGCGCACCTGATCAAAGCGTTCGATCAATTCATCATTGCAGATCGTAGCTTTCGCTTGGGAATGCATGGCTCGATAAAGTAAGTCTTTGGCCATTAACATTTCTGAACCCGGAGATATAATCAACCCTAATTTTAGAGCCCCAAGATAGATAGAATAGGTTTCCGGGATTCGAGGAAGCGTAATGATGACTTTATCTCCCTTTTGCAAGCCTATTCTTTTTAATGCATTGGCAAACTTATTGGATTCCTGACGCAATTGCAGATAACTGATTTCTCGAGTTTCCCCCCTTTCATTTTCCCATAAAACGGCAATCTTGCCGGGATCATCTGCATATCTGTCAATGTCCTGCGCCAGGTTATAGTATTCAGGTGCAATCAATAAATTCGTTTTGTCCATATGAGCCCATCTTCCCTTCTCTAATATTGACTATCGATATGACTGAGCGCTCAAACCGTTTGCCCTTAACCCTCACCTCCCTTCATGAAGCGAATCACTAAGAATCAGATCATCCCTTTTTGCTTGCAAAGTTCCAGTTCCCTGTCATCCATTTCCAGCCAACTCTTCAGTATCTCTTCCGAATGCTCTCCAAGCTTCGCTATGGACGGAATGTCGGCCGTTTCCTGTCTTGGGATGGCATGGACTACGCTTAGGTTTTGATTCTGAAAGCTCACTGTACCGAATAACTTCCTTTCTTTTGCCATTGGACTGTTCAGGGCTTCTGTGCGTGTTAAAACTGGTGTTAGGCAGGCATCTACTTCCCCTGCCAATCTTGACCAGTAGGCAAAATCGTGCGATTGAAAAAGAGCCTTTACCTCCTCATAAATGGGATCTCCGGGGATGGCTGGGGATTGGTGATAAGTGATCCAGCCCTCCTTTCCCACAGACCGGCAAAAGCCGACCCAGAACTTTTCTTCCAAAGCACCCAGAGCCATAAAGCGACCATCTTTCGTTTGATAAATCTGATAGCTGACGGCTTTCCGCAGTTCCTCCCCGAGTGAGGTTTCCCCTTCTTTCGCAATAGACATCATGGTATTAACGCCTTGCCAAGAAAGCAAAGCATCCACAAGGGAGATGTCCAAATACGATCCTTCCCCTGTTTTCAAGCGGTGAATATAGGCGGCAAGAATCGCTTCCGCGGCTGCCATTCCTCCCGCGAGGTCAGCCACGGTGACATCGGGGACACGGGGAATCCCTGCCTCACCTATGGTACCGTGGAGAATACCGCTAAGGGCCATATAGTTGATGTCATGTCCTCCCATGTGCTTTAGCGTTCCTTCTTGGCCGTAGCCACTCAAGGAACAATACACAACTTGGGGATTCAGTTCCTTAGCCAGTTGATAACCAATGCCCATTTGATCTGCCACACCTGGTCTGTAGCTTTCGATGACCACATCCGCCTTCTTCAGTAAGCGATGGATCAAGTGAAGGCCTTCCTCTTTCTTTAAATCCACCAATAAGCTTTTTTTCCCATGATTGCACGCTAGGTGAATGGCACCTGTATGTTGATACAATGGCTCCATCTTCCGGGCAGGATCACCAAATGGTTTGGTTTCCACCTTTACCACTTCGGCTCCCCATTCAGCTAAGCGCAAACTCGCATAAGGCCCCGGCAAATACCGGGAAAAATCGAGAACTTTCATTCCAGTAATCAAGGTCCTCTTCTCCTTTCTGCCTGTCTTTAGCTCCTAGGCCGTTACACCATCCAGCATATTTTTAAATTCTTCTGTCAATAGCGGAACCACTTCAAACAAATCCCCAACGATTCCATAATCCGCGATGCTAAAGATCGGCGCTTCCGGGTCCTTGTTAATCGCCACAATCACCTTGGAATTGGACATACCGGCCAGATGCTGTATCGCTCCAGAAATGCCGCAAGCAATATACAAATCCGGTGTTACCACTTTCCCTGTTTGCCCAATTTGCATCGAATAGTCGCAGTACTCGGCATCGCATGCTCCGCGCGAAGCTCCTACCGCTGCCTCCAGTACGTTTGCCAACGCTTGCAAGGGGGCGAATCCCTCTGCACTTTTTACCCCTCTGCCACCCGAAACTACAATTTTCGCCTCGGAAAGATCGACCCGGCCAGAAGCCTTTCGAACGACCTCTTTGACGATGGTACGAAGATCCTTGATCTCAATGGAAACCTTCACTTGTTCCGCTGTTCGGGTGGAGTCTGCCTTTCCCATAGCGATATTGTTCGGGCGAATCGTTGCAAATATTTTGCCATTCACCATTTTCTTTCTTTGGAACGCCTTCCCCGCATAAATCGGTCTCGTGAAAACCACTTCATTTCCTTCTACCGCAATATCCGTTACATCTGAAATTAATCCTAGTGATAATCTAGCGGCTAAACGGGGAGCCAGGTCTTTTCCTATTGAGGTATGACCAAGCAATATAGCATCGAAAGCTTCCTGCTGAACGACTTCACCCAGTGCCTGGGTATAAGCGTCGGGTGTGTATTGATCTAATTGTTCATGGGAAACCACGTATACTTTTTCAGCACCATGTTGAGCTAATATGGACACAAATTGAGAAGCTTGACTGCCAAATACAGCTGCTGCAACGGTTCCCCCTTCTGCCATCCTTTTTGCCGCCGCAAGCGCTTCAAACGAAACATTTCTTATATTCCCATCCCGAATTTCAGCTAAAACCAAGACTTTTCTCATCTTTATTCCTCCTTAAATGACTTTCGATTCTTGGCGAAGCAGCTGAACCAGTTCTTGGACTTGTTTGCTAACATCACCCGTTAATACCCGCCCGGCTTCTTTTTTGGGAGGTAAATATTGGTCAACAATCACCGTTTTGGCTTGGATATCCTCTGTGCCAAAATCGAGATCCGCCGCCGTTAGCCGTTCGATGGGCTTTTTCTTGGCTTTCATAATGCCTGGAAGTGAAGGATAACGAGGTTCATTCAAGCCCTGCTGGGCTGTTAACAGCAAAGGCAATGCCACTTCAATCCTTTCCGAGTCGCCTTCAACATCCCTGACCACGGTTGCATAACCGCTTTCAATTTTCAGTCCCGTAACGGTTGCTGCATGAGCTATACCTAATTCCTCTGCCACACGGGAACCGATTTGCCCCGATCCGCTATCGACAGACATGTTGCCAGCCAAGATAATATCGTATGGACGACCTTTGATGACAGCCGCCAAAACCTTGGATAGGGTATATTCATCACCGAACAACGATTCATCTTCAACGAGTATTCCCTTATCCGCGCCCATGGCCAAAGCCGTTCTCAGCGCACTTTCAGCTCGGCTTGTCCCGATGGTAAGGACGGTCACTTCCCCGCCAAATGCTTCTTTCAGTTTAATACCCTCTTCCACGGCATATTCATCATAGGGGTTGATGATAAATTCATGACCATCCTCTTGAACTTGTCCATTTTGAATGGTTATTTTCTCTTCTGTATCAAAGGTTTGTTTCAACAGCACCATGATATCCATACCTAACTCCTCCTTTTCGATTACTTCTTTGCAATAAAAATTCCTTCGGGATCGACCACTTGATACAGGATGTCCAACTCCTCATGAGTAGGCGGTTCGGTTTCTCCGGTGCAGCGAGAGAAGTCGAGGGCGAATCCCGCATTCTCCTGCAACATTTCTGGGGTAATCCCCGGGTGAATGGTATCTACATACATCCGTCCACTGTCCTCATCAAAACGGTACACGGCCATGTTCGTAATGACCGCGATGGGTCCTCCCATAAATTTTGAGCCATAAGCTTCACGGCGATGAATCCATTCACCGGATGGCCATCGGCGGACACGCCAGCCTGGGGAAGTGACATAGTCTACCTGTTCTTTGAAGCGCCTTTTTTCCTGTACCATTAAAAAAACGGTTCTTTTAGCTAAAGAGTTAATATCCGGGTTTCCGCCGCTGCCTGGAAAACGCAAGGTCGGATCAAGGTAGTCACCCGAAACGGTTGTGTTGACATTGCCATACTGATCGATTTCGGCACCGCCTAAGAAAGCTAAGTGGATCTTCCCCCGCTGCAGTTGGTTAAAGACATCAAATAATCCAGAAACAACGGAACAGCCTTGTACGCAACGGGGGTCCCCTACCGAGGATGGAAGAGAGGAACCCTGTGAATCGATCGTTCCCGCTTCGTAAATCAGCTTGCAGTTTACCGCATTGGTCTGCTTGGCAAGCATAATCGCCAGCATGGGCAGACCGGTACCGGCAAAAACCACCTCATGGTCACGAACCTCCCTTGCGGAGGCCACAGCCAGCAAATCTGTTATGGTATAATCCCCTGGCATTGCATACAATCGATTCCTTGCCACTACGCATCCCCCTTTTTGTTCGGGTACTGAATTTATAATAGCTGTTAGCCTTCAAGCCGTTGAGGCGCGAGACGCTCAGTTTGTCCAAGTATTCCTCATGGCTCCCGATCCCGTAAACCCATTCTTGGAGCCAGGCTTCCAACGTGCCTTCCTTTTTGGAGGCGGCAGAAAAATCACGGATGAAATCCCCGTCGACATCGTAACAGCCGAAAACACCGGTTGGATGAGCTCCCCAGGGGACCTCCACAATGGCATCCACTAAATAGCCAGGGATCAGATTGCGATCCGGCTCCTCCCGCAGAAAGGACTCCGGAACGATTTCTTCAGCGAGTACGATCACTTTTTCTGCTGCCTTGATGGCTTGTTCATCTGAAAACGTTTGGCCCATGATTCGGACCGTTCCTTCATTCCCTACCTGCTGTGCATGAACAATGCACACATCCGGCTTAACCGCGGGGACATGAATCAATTCTCCTTCCCCGTAAAAAGGATCATCACTATAGGCAAACTTTTGCCGGGGGATGCGAGGGTCCTGTCCATGGCGCATTCCGGCTTTTCCCAGCATGTCATAATCAGGGTTCAAAATATCTGTTCCCCGGGAGGCCCAAGTGGGAAAGTAGGGAATTCCCATGGCACCCGCTTGCATCCGATAGAGCATATGCTGGTGGCTGTAGTCTTCAGCAATGATTTCTTCGGATTTCATTTTCCGGTCTAGACAATAGGGGGTTTTCCCGTACAGCTCATGGCCAACCCAACAGGATTCCCAGATGGCCACGGCTCCAGCCCCAATGAGCATTTCAGAATGGGTTCCGGAATTCACTTCAGCCAGATGAAGGTTTCTTTTCCCTTGACGGATCATTTCATAAATCGCAGCCATAGGACGGCGCCAAATCGTAAATCCGCTGAAGGTGATCATACTGCCGTCTTCGATCATCGCGACGGCTTCTTTTAAGGAACATTGCTTATCCTCCATTGCCTTGCACTCCTCGCTTGGAAATCCTAATCTTGCAAAATATATTTGGATATGACGATTCTCTGAATCTCATTTGTTCCTTCATAGATTTGTGTCACTTTGGCATCCCTAAATAACCTCTCTACCGGATATTCCTTGGTATAGCCATAGCCGCCATAGATTTGTACGGCTTCCGCAGCTGTCTTCATGGCTGTATCCGTAGCGAACCTCTTTGCCATCGAGGCTTCTTTTCCACATTTGATGCCTTGATTGCGAAGTTCTGCTGCCTGATAAACGAGCAGCTTCGCGGCCTCCACCTCTGTGGCCATATCGGCAATTTTAAAGGAAATGGCTTGGTTGGACGCAATCGGCTTACCAAACTGAATTCGTTCCTTTGCATAGTGAATGGAATAGTCGAGAGCGGCTTCAGCAATCCCCAGACCTTGAGCGGCAATGCCAATCCGTCCGACATCCAGGTTAGCCATGGCAATCTTAAATCCCTCTCCTTCCTGTCCCAGCAGATTTTCAGCAGGAACTTCCGCTTGTTCAAAGATCAATTCCGTTGTATTGGATCCGTGCAAGCCCATTTTCTTTTCCTTTTTCCCGATAGAGAAACCTGGTGTGCCCTTTTCTACAATAAAAGCGGAGATGCCTCGGCTGCCTTTTTCAGGATCGGTCACGGCAAAGGTCACATAGGTATCGGCCACCCCACCATTTGTGATAAAGATCTTGGATCCATTCAGGATATATTTGTCGCCATTTTTCACGGCGGTTGTACGAATGCTGCCGGCATCCGATCCGGAACTAGGCTCAGTCAGGGCAAACGCGCCAATATATTCCCCTGAGGCAAGCTTAGGAATATATTTTCTCTTTTGCTCTTCCGTACCAAAGTAAAGGATGGGATTCGTCCCCACCGACGTATGGACGGATAAAATCACGCCAATCGTCGCGCTTACTTTGGCTATTTCGTGAATAGCCAAAATGTAAGAAACGAAATCCGCCCCTGCCCCTCCCCATTGTTCTGGGATGGGAATGCCCATCAGGCCGTATTCACCCATTTTTCGAATCACTTGCAAAGGAAATTCATCCTTTTCTTCCATCGATTCAATGATGGGAGCGATTTCGTTTTGGGCAAAATCGCGAACCATCTTACGCATCATCTCTTGCTCTTCCGTTAGTTTAATCATAGACATAAAAGCCACGCCCTTTCTTTTTCCCCAGCCAACCTGCCTTTACATATTTGCGCAATAGCGGACATGGCCGATACTTGGAATCTCCTAATCCTTCATGCAATACTTCCATGATATAAAGACAGGTGTCCAAGCCGATAAAGTCGGCAAGAGTCAGCGGCCCCATGGGATGGTTCATGCCCAGCTTCATCACTTCATCCACCGCTTCCGGTGTAGCCACTCCTTCATAGACACAGTAGATCGCTTCATTGATCATCGGGAGCAACACGCGATTCGACACAAACCCAGGGAAGTCATTGACTTCAACCGCGATCTTGCCCATCATGTCAGATAAATCTTTGACCACTTGGTAGGTTTCATCGGACGTTGCTAATCCGCGAATCACTTCGATGAGCTTCATGACAGGAACCGGATTCATAAAGTGCATACCGATCACTTTTTCCGGACGGTTAGTCACGGCAGCGATTTCCGTTATGGGCAAAGAAGAGGTGTTGCTGGCTAGAATTGCATGAGGTGGACAAATTCGATCCAGCTCCTTGAACAAGTCGGTCTTGGCCGCCATATTCTCTATGATCGCCTCGACGACAAAATCCACGTCTTTACCATCTTCCAGGTTGGAGGATGGGGTAATTCGACTTACAATCTGATCGGCCTCTTCTTGGGTCTTGCGTCCTTTTTCTACATCGCGGGCTAGATTTTTCTTGATGCCCCCTAATCCCTTTTCTACAAACTCCGGTTTGATATCGTTTAAAACTACATCCAGCCCGGCTGTAGCGGCTACTTGGGCAATCCCTGCACCCATTTGTCCCGCACCGATTACCATCATCCTTTTCATTTCCACTTCTCCCCCTCCTTGTCCTTTACGTTTCATCTCTCTTTTGATTTTAGTGTACCTGAACGAGGATAGCGTCCCCTTGTGCAGCCCCGCTGCATATGGCCGCAATCCCCAATCCGCCTCCACGGCGCTTAAGTTCGTAAATCAATGTCATGAGAATGCGAGCCCCGCTGGCTCCGATGGGGTGCCCAAAAGCAATGGCGCCTCCGTTCACATTGACCTTTTCAGGATCCCAGCCCACAATTTTTCCACTTGTCAAAGTAACGGCAGCAAAGGCTTCATTGATCTCAAATAAATCGATGTCCTGAACCGAATAGCCCGTTTTCTTCAACAGTTCGTTGATGGCCAATCCCGGTGTCGCGGCAATATAAGGCGCTTCCCGTCCAACAGCCGTATGCCCCATTATGGTAGCCAATGGTTGCTTTCCAAGTTCTTTCGCTTTCTCATCCGACATAAGGACCAAAGCGCCTGCCCCATCATTGACCCCTGGAGCATTCCCTGCCGTCACCGTTCCCTCCTTGATGAAGATCGGAGGAAGCTGAGCCAGCTGTTCCAGGCTGGTATCCCGTCTCGGCCCTTCATCCGTATCGACGAACTTCGTTTCTCCTTTCCGGTCAACCCAGGTCACCGGAACGATCTCTTCCTTCAGCTTTCCTTCATCCATCGCTTGGATGGCTCGCTGTTGGCTTCGCAATGCCCAAGCATCCTGTTCTTCCCGAGAAATTTCATATTCTGCGGCCACTGTACTACCATGCACCGCCATATGTACTTGATTGAAGGCGCATGTTAATCCGTCATAAACCATTAAATCCCGGATGGTTGTATCCCCCATCCGCACACCCCAACGACCGTTCGGAACGGCATAAGGAATATTGCTCATGCTTTCCATTCCTCCGGCAACCAGGATTCCCGCATCCCCGGCCCGAATAATTTGGTCCCCCAAGGTGACGGCACGGAGGCCGGAGGCACACACCTTATTGATCGTTTCGGTCTTTACTTCCCAAGGCAAGCCGGCTTTGCGTGCAGCTTGGCGCGAAGGAATTTGCCCTGCTCCGGCTTGAACGACCATGCCCATAATGACTTCGTCCACCTGATCCCCCTGTACCCCGGCACGAACCAAAGCTTCCTTAATGACAATCCCCCCTAAGTCTACTGCCTGTTGTTCCTTTAATGCCCCGCCAAACCTGCCAAAAGGGGTTCTCGCCCCACTAACGATGACCGTTTTTCCCATAGTTCCATTTCCTCCAATATACCTAAAATCTTCCTGCGACTGAACGCTCATTCGTATATGTTTAAAAAATCCGTGATAGTTTCAAAGACTCGATTATCATTCCTCACCAGGAAAAAATAAGTCTCGATTCTATAAACCATCTTCACTAAAACTAGACTTCTCAAACCTTGTGACAACTTGGTTCTCCTTTAATAGAAACCTTCCTTAGAAGCTAAGTTATAAGAAGAGAAATCAGATGTACCTAAATAGATCATAGTCAGTAGATTTGAAGAGTTTAGTCAATCCGAAACAGACTGTAGTCCCAGACTGTGGTCTGTGGTTATTATTTTATTAAATACGCTTTCATACGTCAATATTTTTCTTATAATTTTTCAAAAATTGAATAGTAAACCTTTTCTATAGATTATTCACCTTGAAGCTCTTGATAGCTTTGGAAATATTGTGAGTTTGGATAATAGAAAATTTCATCATCTCTTATTATCTCTATTCCCTCTTTTACACTATTAAAGATACCAACTCCCACTCCACCAAAAATAGCTGCACCTCGGACACCAGCCTGTGTAGACTTTAAAACTCTTATAGTTTTATTAGTTACATCAGAAAACATTTGCATCCATGTATTATTTTTTGAACATCCCCCTTGTATGGTAATAACAGAAGAGGAAAAATTAATTCTTGACTCAAATATGGTCGAGCCCTCTCCGAGGACAATTGATACAAATTTAGCAAGGAAGTCCAATCCACGTGTTGAAATTGGTGGAGCTGAACGGGATCGAACCTTGATATCACTTGACATCATTGATCATCCATTGTATCAACGATGTCAAGTGATACCATAAGTCGAGCAAAAATTTGGAGTACCAAGCCACAAGGCATCTGGAATCAAATGTTTCTGGCTCTTATCGCATTCGGACTTTCACTTATCATAAAACTGAAAACCAAGTCAACACAAAGACCTTGGGTCTTTTTTAGGATATTACAAACTTATTTATTTCTGTCAGGCAAATAGTTAGGGACGGAACTCAACACAAAAAAGAAAAAATCAAAGGGAAACTAGGAAATTATTAAAAAAGGAAACAAGGTCAGTTGAAGCCTTACTCTCCTTTTTTCAATAAAATATAGAAAGTAAATGTAAAATTTTTGAATATATTCTATTTAATTACTTCATTGCAAGGCCACTGGACTGACCCTTTTATCGAGGTAAAGCGAAGCTTTAACGTCGACGATCATTTTCGTAATCGGTATAGCAAATCATTATTCAATGATTCAAATAAACAAACAGAGCATATCCGGATTATAAGGATCGGATATGCTCTGTTATACTAATCCAGCTTAATATTGACAATGCGCTCGTCGGTCATTTCTTCAATCGCATAGTGCGGACCCTCTTTACCTAGGCCACTGTTCTTGATTCCGCCATAGGGCATAATATCAGATCGGAAAGCCGACACATCATTGATATTTACTCCTCCCACTTCAATCTCATGGGCAGCTCTCATCGCCAATTGCAAATCGTTAGTGAAAATCCCCACCTGCAGCCCAAACTCGGAGCGATTCGCTTGCTCGAATACCCAGTCAATATCATCATAAGGTACTATATTGATTACAGGTCCGAATAATTCTTGGCACATGACCTTCATATCCGGTTTCACATCGGTAATGATGGTCGGTTCATAGAAGGATCCGCTTCTGGTTCCTCCGCAAAGCACTTTGGCCCCCTCCGCAACCGCTTCGCTTACCCAGGTTTCCACCCTTCTCGCTTCTTTCTCTGAAATCAAAGGACCAATATCCGTGGATTCCTCTTCAGGATTTCCAACCTTTAGGGTGGAGGTAAACGCCACCATTTTCTCTACAATTTCTTCATGTATCGCCCGATGAACATATAATCTCTGAACGGAAGTGCACGCTTGGCCATTGGCTGTCGTAAATCCGCGCAATGCGGCTAGCTGAGCGATTTTCGGCTAAAATGCTGAGCGCACCACAAAAAGCCAACCTGAAAAAGGTTGGCTGCCAAATTCTGATCCTGGCTCAAAAATTTACCAGCGGGCTTACTTTGATTGCACAAACTTTAAATCCTGGCATTTTACAATGAGGATCAAGAGCTTGATGGGTGATTTTATTGACATTCTGCAAATCTCCCCAATGCATTGGAACGAATACGGTATCCTCGCGGATGTCCGTGGTGAATTTACTTCTAACGATGATACTCCCTCTTTTGGATTCCAGCTTAACTAGGGACTCATTTTCAATGCGGAATTTTCTGGCGGTTTTAGGATGGATCTCCATGTAGGATTCCACGTTTCGTGCGGCTAACGCATAGCTTCGCCTTGTTTGGACGCCCGTGAGGTAATGGGTCATCACGCGACCTGTTGTTAAGTACAGTGGGTAGTCCCTACTCGGGGATTCTTTGGCCACCTGACTTTCAACCGGCAACATGACCGCTTTTCCATCCGCATGGGCAAAGGATTCCTCAAATAATCGGGCTTTTCCGGGAGCATCAGGTGATGGACAAGGCCAATACACGCCATTTTCACGTTCAATACGTTCGTAGGTAATCCCGTAATAGTCGGCAATCCCCCCTCGGCTAGCGACGCGAAGCTCCTCAAAAATTTCCTCAGCCGAGGAATACGGGAAGAAACTCCCCTTTCCAAGCACGCCTGCAATGGCGCCGAGAATTTGCCAATCATGCTGCACATCACCCGGACAAGGCAGGCTCGCGCGTCTTAGCGTAACGCGTCCTTCTAAGTTGGTTAGTGTTCCCTCACTTTCCAGGAAGGAAGAAGACGGTAAAAGGAGGTCCGCCATTTTCGCCGTTTCCGACATGAACATATCCGCCACGACGAGGAAGTCTAGCTTTTTCAGGCCTTCCTCGACGAAATTGGCATGAGGATTCGAAATCACCGGATTCGAGCCCATGACAATGAGTCCTTTGATCTCTCGTTGATGGACTTTTTCCATCATTTCATAGGCAGAGACGCCTTTTCCCGGTAAATCCTTCTCCTCAACTCCCCAAACGTTAGCAATATAACGTCGATGCTCAAGATTCTCAATGGAGCGGTAGCCTGGCAGCTGATCCGCTTTTTGGCCATGCTCGCGTCCACCTTGGCCATTCCCTTGTCCCGTGATCGCCCCATATCCCGATCCCGGCTTTCCGATTTTGCCCGTCACAAGGACGAGATTGAGCAGGTTACGGACCGCCTTATAACCATCTACCTGCTGCTCTACTCCTCTTGCTGTGAAGACCATGCCACTTTCGGCACGGCCATAAGCTCGAGCTGCTTGACGAACCTGTTCGAGGGGCACACCCGTCACCGCAGCCACATCTTCAAGGTTAATAGAATTGATGTGCTCCTTCAATTCTACAAACCCATGGGTCCGCTGCTCCACGAAAGCTTGATCCACATGGCCTTCCTCAAAAATCACCTTCAGCAATCCATTCACTAAGGCATTATCTGTGCCAGGCTTCAGCTTCAGATGGATATCTGCCATCTTGGTAGTTGCCGTTACTCGCGGATCAATCGCAATAATGACTGCGCCATTTTCCTTTGCCTGAGCAAAATAAGGCATGAGTGTCGGCTGGCATTCAGCCACATTGGTCCCAACCAGAACGATGCATCGCGTCATGGGGATTTCTCCTAGCTGATTGGTCAAGCCACGGTCGATCCCAAACACTTGGTTCCCTGCTGCAGCGGCAGCAGACATACAGAAGCGCCCGTTGTAATCGATATATTTGGTTTGAAGCGCGACTCTCGCAAATTTTCCTAGCAGATAGGCTGATTCATTGGTCAGAGAGCCCCCGCCGTAGACACCCAACGCATCTCGCCCATGTGCTTGCTGAAGGCTCGTGAACCTCTCGCGAACGAGCTCTAACGCTTCCGGCCAGTCGATGCGAATCCATTGATCCTTCACTTTCTTCATAGGGTAGCGGATTCGTTCCGGATGAAACGCATGCTGATAGGCATTCATTCCTTTGATGCAAAGCCGCCCTTCCGATGCAGGATTGTAAACCCCGACAGTTTCAGCCATCTTCCGTTCCTCTACCCTTTTCTCGACCACTTGCATTTTGCACTGCACGCTACAAAATGGGCACTGGGCATCCAAAGACCTCTCCGTTCCCGCTTCAAGTCCTGCAAGCAATTCTGTCATGTTCTCACCTTCCCTATAGAAAAGCAAACCCATCTCGGGTTTGCCCCATTGTTATCTATTCCCAAGCAGGATTCTCTCACGCTGTTCTGCTTCACTTCCAGTCGTGTGGGCAAAAGAAATCGCATGGATTAATCGACCTAGCAGCTGCTCACGAAGCTCATGATTAAACAAGGTTTCTCGAACATGCTCGATCCCAAGGCGTTCGATCCATTCCGAAGTACGTTCCGAATAGTAGGCCGTTTCCCGATAATATTGGATCAATGCGCCTGCCATTTCAAGGACTTCCTGTTCGGTTTGGACAGAACATAGCAGCTTCCCGACTTGAATCCGTTCGCCTCCATGCCCGCCTGCATAGAGTTCCCATCCTCCCGGGAAGCCGATGACTCCGATATCACGGATTTGGGATGAAGACCCTTGGCAAGGACATGGGGACACATTCATGCTGATCGGATAAGGAGTTGGCAGCCCATCGAATTGCTGTTTTAGGTTCGTCTCCAGTTCCTCGCCACCCGGTTGACCCAGTTCGCAATGTAGGCCTGAGCATGGTGTCAGCAATCGTTCTTCCTCCAGAGGCCTGATTGGATGATAGAGGCTGACATAATAATGCATGGCGGATAGGCATACCGTGCAGCCTTCTGGATTCTGCCATCCAAGAGTCTCCATGACTCCTTTAACCCCATCGACAGAAGCCATCTCCAACGACGCAACGGCTAGCTTGACCTGTTCGTGACTCATCGCGGTGCATCCGCAGATCGGTTCCGCTACTTCTTCAAAGGAGCCTTCGAATTCATGCTGCAGCGCGTATTCTAAGATCGATGCAACCAATGGCCTGCAGCCGCCGCATGAGCTGGAGGCTTTGGTGCATTGCTTGACTTGATCGACGGTCGTTAAGCCTTCTTTATGGATCGCTTGGATAATCGCTCCCTTGGTGATGTTATTGCATGCACAGACAACTTCCTGATCAGATAGCGAGGAAACGAAGTCATTTCCCCCTTCACTCGAAGGGAAAAAAGGAATTTTCTTCAGTTCAGCCGAATTTGCTTGTCGGTTAATCATGCCCAATAACGAGCTGCTCTGGCTGGTGTCCCCGAACAAGACCGCTCCAATGACCTTGTCGTTGCGAAGTAATACCTTCTTATAGACGCCCTGCATGTCATCGCGCATTTGGAGAGCCTGCGTATCGTCACGCGTCACGAATTCCCCTGCCGAAAAAACATCGACACCAGACACTTTCAGTTGCGTCGCTAGGATGGATCCTTCGTATCCGTTGTCTTCTGCCCCACAAACCTTCCGCGCCAATACTTTTGCCTGATCATATATAGGAGCAACAAGTCCGTATACTGTTCCGCGATGCTCGGCACATTCTCCAAGCGCATAGATATGGGGGGTATTGGTTTGCAAGAAGTCATTGACTAAAATGCCATGGTTCGTTTCGAGTCCGCTATCCTTTGCCAATTGGACATTGGGGCGAATCCCAACTGCCATGACCACCAAGTCCACGTCAATTTTCGTCCCATCCTTGAATTGCAAGCCTTCGACGCGATGTTTTCCGACGATTCGTTCCGTCTGCTTTTCCAGCAGGAATTTCATCCCTTGCTTCTCTAATTCTCGTTGGAGCATGATAGAAGCGGTAGGGTCCAATTGCCGTTCCATTATATAGTTGAAAATATGGATGACATGAACATCCATCCCCAGGTTAAGCAGGCCTCTGGCCGCTTCGAGTCCGAGCAAGCCCCCCCCGATGACAGCCGCCTTTTTGTATCTCTTGGAGGTCTCGATCATCTTCTGGCAATCTTTTATATCTCGGAAAGCGGTGACCCCTTCCTTGTCTGCACCCGGAAGGGGCAGCATAAATGGAAGGGAGCCTGTTGCCAGAATCAATTCATCATAGGTCACGTTACGCTGACGGTTCGTATAGACGATCTGCCGTTTGGTATCGATTTTGATGACCGTTTCTCCCGTCAGTAAATTGATATCATGCTTCTGATACCAGTCCCAATCGTTGATCGTGATATCAGCAATAGTGGTATCTCCCTGCAAAACCTTAGACAACAAGATGCGGTTATAGTTCGGATGGGGCTCCTGGCCGATGATCGTAATCTCGAATCCCTCCGGGCTGATCTTCAGAAGCTCCTCGATACAACGAACACCTGCCATCCCATTGCCCACAAGCACTACTTTTTTCTTTTTCATCAGAAATCCTCCAGATATTTACATGCTGTTTTATCCATTAAGCAATGAATCATCAGATGCCAGCAGATCTATTCAATCGTTAGATACAGCTCACACCAGCCATGCCATTTCCAATCAGCACTAATTTTCTCTTATCCAATTCCCCCCGCTCCCTATATCTAATTGAAATTCAAGCTATTTTCTGCGCTCGAGGCACCTTGCGCATAGAATTCATCCAGTTCGTAACCAGACACAGCAGCGCAAACATCACCAGAAAGATAAATCCGAATTGATAATCTCCCAACACATCTTTCACTACCCCTAGCAAAACAGGAGGAAAAAAGCCTCCAATCCCTCCAGCCGCACCAACAATTCCAGCAACCGCCCCTGTATTTTCAGGTGAAACCTCAGGTACTAACTTAAATACTGCGCCATTGCCAATCCCAAGCAGGAAGGATATCGCTAAACAGTTGGTCGTAAAGAAAATGAAATTGTGATAGGAAAAAGCGAGAATAATACCGAAAAAGAAAATCCCGCCAAACACCATCGTTAATACTTTGCTCGCTCCAATGCGATCCGCTAGATATCCCCCACCTGGCCGGATCAAGGTAGCCAGTAACACGAAGATCGACGTTAGCAAACCCGCCTCCGTCGATGTGAGCTTAAAGAGCTCCTTCAGAAAGTTGGGCAAATAAACACTGAATGTAACGAATCCACCAAACGTTAAAAAATAATAAAGGTTGAGTCGCCAAATTTCTTTTTTCTTCAATACCTTCAAGGTTTGCTTCAACGTCTTC
The DNA here is from genome assembly GCF_040813775.1 of Ammoniphilus soli. Taxonomy (NCBI): domain Bacteria; kingdom Bacillati; phylum Bacillota; class Bacilli; order Caryophanales; family Paenibacillaceae; genus Ammoniphilus; species Ammoniphilus soli. The sequence goes on along the minus strand of NZ_JBEGDL010000027.1, from coordinate 34,316 downwards.
AATTCCTTAGGAGGCGGCAAATCCCGCGCCCCCATCCCAAAAACGATAGCCATGAAGCCCAAGATCGCAGTCAATCCCCAGAACACCCAGGAAGGGCCCCATTGAGCATGGGCAATCGGGATCATGAAATTCGCCAGGGCCACTCCCAGATTCCCAAGACCAGCGATACCAAGCACAAAACCTTGCTTCTCGGGTGGGAACCATCGCGAAACATAAGCCATGGAAATGGCGAAGGTTGAACCTGCCATCCCAATGAACAGAGCATAAAAGAGCAGCATGCCATAGGAATCCGCGAAACCTGCACCGACCAGCGGAAGCATCAAGAACAGCATCGTCCACACATACACTTTACGAGCACCCAAGCGATCCGTCAGCATCCCCATCGGAATGCGCATCAGCGATCCAAGAAGAATGGGTGCAGCTAGCAGCGTACTCTTTTCCGTTGTACTCAGGTGATATATCTCCTGGATATTCCCGGCCATGGGCGAAAACACCGACCATACCGCGAAGCAAACAATCATGGATAACGTGGATAAAAGTAAAGCTGACTTTTGACCTCTCATGTTCATGTCCTCTTTTTACGTGTAATGTTTATTAACATTATACTTAAAAATCTGAAACGTATATGTTCTGCGTTAGATTATATTACATGGTTTTTTTTCTAATAATAGAAAAAAACCGATTCTCACTAGCTGAGAATCGGTTTGATTATGTGCGCCGGACTCTATTATTTTTATCTCTATTTTTTAAAAAGATGGTCGAAAAAATACAAATGACAAGATCGGCATTAGTATAAAATAAAACTTGGAGATAAAACAATAAAAACCACAATAAAAACGCCAGTCAATTTAGTAGCCGCACAAATAAATCAAGGGTTTAGCTGTTTATTTATAAGCTAAACCCTTTTAAATACTATACTCCTCTCAATATTCTTGCCATTTTCTTAACATAGCGCGAACCGGGCTCCCATCCGCTTCCGCGAGTGGAAGCGGGAGGGCTGTCAATTCATAATCCCCTGGTGTGATCTCGTCTAACACAAGCCCTTCCAAAATGTAAAGGCCATGGGCGGCAAGGTGGTGGTGGGCAGGCAATTCTTTACTGTCCAATGGATCCACAGATGGCAAATCAAGACCAAGAAGACGAACACCGAATTCCGATAGATACTTCGCTAATGGCGGTTCGATGGGAGGAATGGTTTTAGGAAACTCCCTTCGATCAAGCCATGCATCAGTTCGAATCAAGAGACGAGTGACCCCTTTTAAATCGATACTGGAGAATTCATTTATTCCGATGCTTTCCTTATTTGGCAAATGAATGACTCGGGCACGGCCGATAAAGACATCGAGTTCCAGATCGATTACTCTTTTCCCCTCATCATCGAAATGAAAAGGAGCATCAATATGAGTTCCTGTGTGTGTACTCATATGGATTTCACCTACATTCACAGACCCGCTTTCTTCTTTCCCCCAAGATACTCTGTATGAATAAGGAGTGTCTCCAGGCCAGACTGGAATCTTTCCATCCAGGCGCTGGGAAATATCAAACCACTTCATATTGATCTCTTTCCTTCTCAACATCCTTGCTTTGAGCGTTTGCTTTCCGCCAGAGAATATAAGCTGCTGTAATCAACACAAGCCATGGAATTCCAACGTACAAGGTCATTTTAAACTCTTCGGTAAACCATGTGGTGATCGTGATGCTTAGCATTAATCCAGCTCCCAATAGCGGAAGATAAGGATAGCCCATCATCTGTACGGGAAGTTTTCTTCCTCCTGATGCGACCCATTTCCTCCGGAAAAAGAGGTGGGTGACAAATATCATGAACCATGTAAACATGGCTCCAAACATAGAGATTCCCATCATGAGGATAAACGCTTGATCGGGTACAACGGCATTTAACAATGCGGCCAGGGCAATGCCAAGGGTAGACAAATATAACGCTGAGGCAGGAACTCCCTTCTTGCTTAATTTTCCAAATCGGGCTGGAGCATATCCTCCTCTAGAAAGAGAGAACATCATGCGTGTGGTAATATACAACTGACTGTTCATAGCAGAAAGGGCAGCGATTAATACAACAAAATTCATGATCCCGCCCGCTCCTGGAATCGAGAGCAGTTCCATTACTTTGACAAAAGGACTTTTATCCACTCCTGCTGCTTTCCAAGGTACAATGGCCAACATCAGGGCAATTGTTAATAGATAAAATACGATAAGACGGAAAACCGTGGAACGAAGCGCCCTGGGTACGGCTGTTTCAGGGTCTTGTGCTTCTCCTGCCGTGACAGCAATCATTTCAATACTTAAATAGCTAAACAAGGCTACAACAACGGCAAGCCACATTCCCCACCAACCATTGGGAAGAAAACCTCCGAAATCCGTATAATTATGAAAACCGATTTCAGGTTGAGTGTCGGTTCCGAAGACCACGTAAGAACCCAGTAAAATAAACGCTACAATAGCAATAATTTTAACCATAGAAAACCAGTATTCTAAAGAACCAAACAAGTTGACGGTGGTGGCGTTTACATAAATGAGTAAGGCTGAAAACAAAACGATCCAGATCCAGCCTGGTACCGTAGCAAACCAGTACTTCATATAAACCGCTACGGCCGATATTTCTACCCCCACCGCCGCAACTATGCATGCCCAGTACGTATATCGCACAACAAAACCTGCCCAAGGATGAATATAGTATTCAGCAAAAGCTCCGAATGAACCGGGCGTTGGATGGGCAACGGTCATTTCAGCGAGACAGCCCATAAGGAGGAAAGCAATAAGGGCACCAATCGCGTAGCTAATAATGACGCTTGGACCAGCTAAGCCGATCGCAAAGCCGCTTCCTAAGAACAGACCCGTTCCAATAGCTCCACCGATGGCAATCATAGCGAGCTGTGCGGACGTTAACCCCCGCTGCAGCCCTTCTTCACGCTCCATAATCTTCTCGAATTGATTTTGATTTCCTGTCATAATAAGCCTCCAAATCGAATTTAGCGATTCTTTCATCTATCCCATGCTAGATTTTATCTTCTTGGAATAAGAGTGTATAATATAACCGATACAGCATCAATGACAACATGTCAGTTTAATACACTAGGAAACCATGAGTTTTATAGCTATTTATATCCCCCCATGCCATAATAAAAAGAATGATCTTTTTATAGAAAGGACCTAAAATGAATAAGTCAAGTGATCATATGACGACAAGAAAGCTGCGTTCGATTCAAACCAGAGAAAAATTGTTAACAGCTGGCCGTGAGATCCTCATAGAGCATGGGTTTCAAAAAGCGACCATTTCCCAAATCATTAAAAAGGCAAAAACTGGATACGGAACCGCTTATGTCCATTTCAATGGGAAAGATGATATTCTCATTCAATTAATGGAAGATGTGATGAACCGATTCTATGAAATAGCCGAACTGCCTTTTGAGCCCCAATCAAAGCAGGAAGCCTACGCAATAATTGAAAAGCAAGCGAATCTTTTTCTGCAAATGGCCATTGAAGAACGAGCCATGATGAAGGTCATCGAAGAAGCCATTCGTTTATCAGAAGATGTGAACCGCAAATGGAAGGAAATTCGCGAACGCTTTATTCATAGAATTGCTCAGGATATCGCCTACTCCCAAAAAAACGGCCTCGCTCGAACCGATGTTGATCATAACCTGGTCGCAAGAGGATGGTTTTTTACCAACGAGATGTATTTATGGGAAATCGTAAAGGATGAAAATCGCTTTACTGTTCAAGAAATCGCCCATAATCTTACATCGGTGTACACAGGCGGGCTTTATTAGTAAAAGGTCTTGGGGGATGACCATCCTCCTTCCTCCCTCACTCTCGAATGGCTCAAAGGACTTTATACCTGAATAGCCCTCCCTGCGTCTCTGCCTTTAACTCCCCTGCCTCTACGAGATAGTGCAAATAGGCATTGGCTTCGCCGATCGCAATCCACTGGTCTAGGCCTTCTCGCTGTTCAGGAAACAACTGATGGGATACCTCAAAGGCCGTCCCCCCTTTCTTTGCCCATTCCCTTACCCTCTCGATTCGTTTTTGATAGTAATTCAAAATTTCCGTGATTCGTTCCTGAGCGTCTGCAAATAGAGGCCCATGACCGGGAAGGACAAGTGAAATGTCAAGGGAACGCATCTTTTCCAAAGAAGCGATATAGGTACCTAACGGATTCTTGTCCCCAAAACCATGATAGGAAATATAGGGCATTGTCTCTCTAGTCAGATGATCGCCAGTCACCAGAACTTTTTGGTCCTCATTATAAAAACAAACATGTCCTGCGGTGTGGCCCGGAGTATAGAGTACTCGAAACGTCAATTCCCCGAAATCGATAAGGTCCCCTTCTCTCAAGGTTTGAATAGGATGAGGAGGTGGAGGAACGGGATGGAAAGCCGTTTCATTTTTCTGTAATTCTTGAACAACCTCAAGAGGCATACCGGCACCCCGATAGAAAGCCGCAAAGCTTTGTTCCGTCCATTGATGTTGAAGAAGATGCCTTTCTTCTTCGCTCAAATAGACGGCTGCACCCGTCCATTCTTGCAGGATTCCGGCATACCCCAAATGATCCGGATGATGATGAGTGAGAAGAATTCCCTCTACATCATGCTGGGGATCAATCCCATGTTCCAGAAAAGCATTCTCCCATGATTTTCGTGTTTCGGGACGATTCATTCCGGTATCCACGAGCTTCCATTTTCCTTTGGATTTTGCTAGATAGCAATGAACGTCACTGTTCCAAAATGGAAGAGGAATGGTCACCTTATGAATTCCATACTGTTCCATCATTTGATTCCTTCTTTCATTTAAACGTTAAGAAATGGAATGTAAAACTCCCAGTAAGCGATCCATGCCTGCCTTTATTTTTTCTGGGCTTGCATTGGTGAAATTCAAACGCATGGTATTCTTCTGGGGGTTGTGAATATAGAAGGGCGCACCCGGGATAAAAGCAACTCCATGTTTAACCGCTTTCTTTAACAGCTCCGCTGTATCCACATGACCTTGCACCTTCATCCATAAGAACATTCCGCCTTGAGGCTCGATCCATGAGATGTCTTCCCTTCTAAGGCTTTTCAAGGAATCTTGCATCATCGTCATATGATGATAATATTTTTGGCTAATCCATTTGGTATGGCGATCAAGATCAAAGTCTTTCAGTAAATAATAGAGAGCTTGTTGATTCGTCATACTAGACACCAGATCAGCCACTTCTTTAATTCGGATCAATAATTGGATAAGCGGCTGTGGACCTGTAATCCATCCCGTACGCAAAGCCGGGACGACGGTTTTAGAAAAAGAGCCTGTATACAATACGCGAGCGTGATCATCCATCGCTGCAATAGGAATATATCTCCTATTTTCATGAAATTGGATATCTCCATAGGGATCATCTTCTAAAATAAGAGCATCATACTTGCAGGCTAGCTCCAACAATGACTTGCGGCGTTCTTCACTCCACACTTTCCCATCCGGATTGGAGAATGTTGGAACCACATAAATGAATTTAGGCCGGTATTGCTTCAGCTTATTCTCCAAATCCTCAGGATCCATCCCCTCCTGATCCCCATCCACTCCTACAACCTTGGCCTCATGAGATTCGAAGGATTGGATGGCCGCAAGGAAAGTCGGATTCTCCGTCAAAACGACATCTCCCGGTGAGAGCATGACTCGGCTAAATAAATCGATAGCTTGCTGGGAACCTGTCGTAATCAAGACGTTATCCGGATGAGATGAGATGCCCTTTAAGCGCAATCTTTCACTAACTAACTCTCTTAATGGCGTATAACCTTGGGTCAGCCCATATTGCAAAGCCTGTTTACCCGAAGCGAATACTTGATCAAACGCCGCCTTTAATTGATCGCTTGGAAAATATTCATCATAAGGAAACCCTCCTGCAAATGAAATGACATCTTCAGCCTCTTGAATGATTTTGGTCATTTCGCGAATGGGTGAAGGTTTAACTTGTTTGATAGAATTTGACACACGATAATTCATAAAACGATTCTCCTTCCAAAAAAGTGATGAAACGGTGTTCTCTTTCAAATTATTAATAAGTTCTTTATACTTAATAAATTTACAACCTAACTGACATTATGTCAATGACATAGTGTCAGTTAAAATACTAAACTAATCACTTTAGCTAAACCCAACACAAAAAACCTCTCTATACGAGAGGTTTATCTTGTTGCTTTTTCCAATTTATCTTATTCGGAATTTTGTACGCTAGGGGAACTTCAACCTAAAAAAAGCCGAGTTCCTTACAATGCTAAGGATCCGACTCTTTTAAAAAGAGGGTTCTTAACCGTTATAAAAATGGACTAGTATCTATCCTAGTGGAATTTTCCCCCTTGACCCGCTTTAACGTCGCTACGATAAGAAAGCTAACAATCACTAATAAGAGCCATGAGCTCACCTTTCCTAGATGAACGAGACTCCATGCATCGGTTTGGTTTGGATATTCCCAAGCTCCAAAGAACGTTGCGATATTTTCGGCTATCCATATAAAAAATCCGATGAGTACAAAAGAAAGTGCGAGTGGCATACGGTAACGAATTCCATCAACCTCGTATGTGACCCATGATTGCCAAAAAACGATAATGACAAGTCCAGATAACCACCAACGAACGTCCATCCAATAATGATGGGTGAAAAAATTCAAATAAATCGCAGCTGCAAGAGGTACAACGATCAAAAACGGTGGCCACTTAACCAGTTCAACCTTAAGCCTCCTCCACGCCTGGCAAAGATAACTCGCTACACTTGCGTACATGAATCCGCTATACAAAGGCACTCCAAAAATTTTGAAATATCCTTCCTCTGGATAAGACCAGGAGCCCATATGTACCTTGAAAAGTTCAAGAGCAAGACCAATAAGGTGGAACAATGTGATTACCTTTAATTCATCCCGTGTTTCAAGCCCAGAACGCACCATCCACCACTGCATCAGGAGGCAGATGATGAGCAGCCAGTCATACCGTGGCAGGAAGGGAAGTGGCATGATTTGTGTAAAAGCCAAAGAGGTAAAAATAACGACAGGAAACAAACATGATAGGGCCTGCTCCCAACCAAAACGAACGAGTTGTTTTAGTGCTCTCATGATTTGTACCTCCAAAGGTTTTTTCTGAATATATTTAAATTCCTACTTTATTAATCTTGGGTGTCTTCATCCCTTCGGTATTCTAAAATATCACCAGGCTGACATTCTAAAGCCTTACAAATCGCCTCTAAAGTGGTTAATCGAATCGCCTTTTGGATACAATTCTGCTGCAAAATTCCCTATCCTAGGCACCAAAAATATGTACAAAGCAAGAATCGGAGTTCCAATAAGAAAAACAGCTATCTTAAAGAGTGTTGTTCCTCGTTTCATAAAAAGCACCTCACTTATTTAATGTCAATTTTATTTTATCGCACGTTTTATCGTTTTACAATATATCATTATTGTTTTTATTTATATTTTTATTGTTATTGAAATATCCCTTTAATTTTAGACAAAAATAAAAAGCATTCCTCATTACAAAGAAACGCTCTATAATCTTAATACCCGTTACCGCGGCAACGAAGAAAGGGACGGATGCCGATTCCGTCCCCTGCTATCGAATCTCGTTAGCGTAGTAAGTTCTTGAAATTTAGTTACAAAGTCGATTTACTGGGAACACCAGGAATTAATATTGTTTGTACTCAAAATTAATACATTAAATAAAATAATTGTTTACAAAATTGATGTTCGATGGTAGCATTAAACTATCGAAAGGAGGTGAACACACATGCTAATGACCAAAGATATCAAAGAAATCAAGCTTGTCTTCATCAGCGGAATGAGTCCAGATGGCAAGGCGATCCGCAAAAGCCGCATCTACAAAAATGTAAATGCTGCGAATGCCACCTTGGAAAACGTCCATACGTTCGGACAAGCCTTAGCTGCCCTTTCCGAATGGCCTCTTGATCAAATCATCTTATCCACTGATCAAGAAATCATCGAAGTTCTTGGCTAATCCTCACCATGATTCCTCAGACAGACCCCCGCTTTGATCCTCACACGAAAGGAGGTGCACCTCATGCCTCGCGAACTCAATGAATCCGTAATCTCTCTTTACTTCAACAAGATGGACGGCAAAACCTTAAAGTTAGACGTTCCTGCTCCCAAAGCAGACTTGACTTCCGCTACGGTAAAAGCTCAGATGGAAGCAGTTGTAACCATCGGTCAATTGTTCGACATCGCATCCATTAAAGATGCTGGAATTACGGAACGAACAGTTACAGATTTTAGCGTAGAAGAATAATATTCGACAGGTGCCTGTCACCCGTCGAATTACACAAGGAGTGAAACCCATGGAACAGTTGGAGCTGATCCCACTGATTGGCAATCTGGGTTTCCCCATCTTTGTTTCCTGGTACCTACTTACAAGGGTAGAAAGCAAAATGGAAGCACTGACCTCCTCGATCGCCGAGATGACACAAGCGATACACGGGTGGCAGAAGGAGACTTAGTTGGCGGAGACCCTATGACAAATTGCCCATCTAGACTTACTCAATCTAGGTCGGGCATTTTTCTTTTATTCAATCATAGACCTTAACCACCAATGTTATATTCCCTGGACCTTTATGCTATGATGATTAGAAAAGAAGATGTGAGGTGACCTATGATGAGTATTCGTAAAGAAGATCTTCATAAGCTCGTTGATTTGTTGGATGACAAGCACAATCAGCCAGCCTATGATTTATTGCGAAAGTTAATAAAGGGTGACATCGTGTTAATCGATGGCAAAGTTGTCGAGTTTGATGACGCCCCTATGACGGAAGAAGAAAAGAAACTTACTGAAAAAGCTATGAAAGATTACGATAATGGAGAGTGTATCGACTGGGAGGAGATCAAGGATGAAGTATAAGGTAATCCTCTCTAAAGGAGCAGCTAAGTATTATCGTAAACTTGATGCATCACGCCGTAAACAGATCGATAAAATTTTAATTAAACTCCAAACCGATCCCTATTCCCTGCCTCATGTGAAACGCATACAAGGGAGTGATTTTGAAGACTTTAGGGTGAGGTTTGGAGATTTTCGTTTATTATACCGCATAATAAATGGAGAACTGATTATTCTTGTATTAGATATTGGCCCTCGTGGAGATATCTATAAGAGTTAAAGCCCCTTTCAACCTCAGTAAAATTTAACTTTATTGCCTTGGACTTACTTTTCCTCCCATTCCACCTCATTATTCTCTTCCCAACACATCAATCAGTAGTTTGATATTGATCCATTAAAGATGCCGGAATTACTAAAAGGTAAATCGTTAGTCGTTTTGACACCAGACCAGTTCAATCAACTCTATACGCAATCCTCTTACCCACTAAGCTACGATATCGTTTTATTCAATAAGAAAAAGAAAAAAGCTGTTATCCTTCTCAAAAAGGAAAACAGCTTTTTGGATTATGTATGGTGGAGCTGAACAGGATCGAACCTTGATATTTCATATTTTGAATTACCATATTACTTAGCGTTTGAATAATAGTTATCAAACCATTGAAATTACCTATCGATTAATGGTTTGATAAGTCACAAGTACCGGTCAGCATTTCCTTCCAATTAGCAAATATCTAGAATTTGAAATTTCCAATAAAATCCCCATCTTAGAAACTAGATGGGGATTTCATTTCGGACCACTAATTTATCTTTCGTGAAAAAGCTTTTGCTTGGGTAAATAACAAGAGATAATCCGGTCCGCCAGCTTTTGAGTCCGTCCCAGACATATTGAATCCGCCAAAAGGATGGACACCTACCAATGCTCCGGTACATTTCCGGTTGATATACAAATTCCCGCAGTGCATGTCTTCTAAAGCAATTTTAATGCGTTCCTCATTGCAGGAGAAAAAGGAACCGGTAAGTCCGTACTCGGTATTGTTATAAATCTCTATAGCATCCTTCCAATTTGCAGCCTTACAAAGCGCTAAAACAGGCCCAAAAATTTCTTCTTTCATGATCCGAGCGTTCGGTGCAACATTGCCAAATATCGTTGGCTGAATATAATACCCGTTACCTTCCGCTTTTTTTCCGCCAGCCAGAAGTTTTCCTTCCGTTTTGCCGATTTCAATATATTGAAGAACTTTCTCATAGGCGTCTTGATCAATAACAGGACCTACTGTAAAATTTTGTTCCGGTAACCCGACAGATAATTCGCTTGTTTTCATTAAGATTTTTTCAACTAATGCATCATAAATGGATTCCACTATAATAGCACGAGAACCTGCCGAGCATTTTTGTCCTTGGAAACCAAACGCTGAAGCGACGATGGCCGAAGCTGCAACCTCTAGATCAGCTGTTTCATCAACGACAATGCCATCTTTCCCCCCCATTTCGGCGATCACTCGTTTTATCCAAATCTGTCCTTCTTGGGTGTCTGCTGCCAAGCGATTAATCCGAAGACCGACATCTTTAGAGCCGGTAAAACTAATAAAGCGAGTTTTCGGATGGGTCACAAGATAATCGCCAATCTCCGATCCACTTCCAGGCACAAAATTTAGGACACCAGGGGGGAGACCTGCCTTCTGCATAAGTTCCACAAACTTATATGCAATGACTGGAGTGGTTGAAGCCGGTTTAAGAAGTACAGTATTCCCGCACACAATAGCAGCTGCTGTCATTCCTGCACAAATAGCTAATGGGAAATTCCAAGGGGGAATGACCACTCCCACTCCTAGAGGAATATAAGACAGTTTGTTGTCTTCCCCTTCAATTTTCACCAATGGTTGTTTCTCATTTATTTGACTTAAACGGATGGCTTCTCTAGCATAATACTCTAAAAAATCGATGGCTTCAGCGGTATCGGCAACCGCTTCGCTCCAGTTTTTACCTGTTTCCACGACTAGCCAAGAACTCAATGCATGTTTCTGTTCCCTCATTAAAGCAGCTGCTTTAAACAAATATTCCGCCCTTTCGGCTGCAGAAACACGTTTCCAGCTTTCAAAGGTACGCACGGCTACTTCCATCGCCTGCTCTGCTAAATCTCGATTTGCTTTACTTACACTGCCCACGAGTTCGCTGATATTTCCAGGATTGATGGAACGAATTTTTTGCTCAGTAAAAATCGGATCATTTCCAATGATTAAGGGATAATCCTGACCCAAAGATTCTTTGGTTTGTTTCAGAGCCCGTTCTATTTCCTGCCGATTTTCATCGCTAGCAAAATTCGTAAACGGTTCATTGACAAAAAGCTTCATATTTTGTTCATCTCCTTATAACTTCTAACAAATCCGAGAGCACATCGACGACAACGGCTCCAGCTTCTTGGAGAATGCGCTGTTTCTCTGCGGCTGTTTCGAGCGAACTTTGAATAATAGCTCCTGCATGACCCATACGTTTTCCCGGTGGGGCAAATTGCCCAGCTATGTAGGCATAAACAGGCTTCTTCATGGCCTTAATGACTTCGGCAGACTTGACTTCATCTGTTCCGCCAATTTCGCCGATATAGACCACCGCATCGGTTTCTTCGTCCTGTTCGAACAATTGGAGAATTTCATCATGCTGAATTCCAATGACCGGGTCCCCGCCCAAACATACGATTGAACTCGTTCCAAGGCCTAATATTTTAAGCATATCAACCACTTCATAGGTTAAAGTTCCGCTTCGGGAAACGACGCCTATCCGGCCTGGAATTAAAATCGAATCATGCAAGTCACTGACATTTGCTTTGCCTGGGGAAACCATTCCTGCAGAATTAGGACCCAACAATTTGACGCCATGCAGCTTGGCATATTGAACCATTTGCATACTGTCATGAACCGGTACACCTTCGGAATAGATGACAATCGTCTTAATCCCTGCATCTATAGCCTCAAGAACCGCTTGTTTGACCATCGTTGGACGGACACTGATGAATGAAGTATCCGCTCCAGTGCGGCTAACGGATTCTTGAACGGAATTGAACACAGGGACGTTCCCTACCTTTTGCCCCCCTTTACCCGGTGTTACACCTGCTACAAGCGGGGTACCGTATTGCACCATCCGGTCTGCAAACGATTTTCCAACACTTCCTGTAATTCCTTGTATAATGACCTTGGATTGATCGTTAACAATGATTGCCATGCACGAATCCCCCTGCCTTCTCAACCACCTTTTGACAAGCGTCCACGAGCTTATCTGTGGTATAAATATTCTGGAAATGACTCATGCTCAGCAGGGCCAGATCTTCATCCTTCCCCTTCAAACGTACAACTACCGGGAAATCCGTATTCCCTAGTACTTTGGCAATAGCCGTTGCTAAAACGTTACAGCTTGCCACCTGGAAATAAAAATTAAATAAGAAGGCTTTCGGTCGCAATTCCTTTATATGCTGTATAAGCGTTTCTGCAGAGGAAATATCATGGATGACATGACCCCCCAAATCGACAAGGGTACGAACCGTTCCTTGATTGTGGCTAACCAAGTCAAAAGTTGCCATCCCTAAACCCGCACCACTGGTAATGACAGCGATATCTCCATCCAAGTCAACTCCGACTGCCCCAAGTTCCAGGCACTTTGCTTCAAATCCATCCTTCATCCGAGGCAACAGAGCCGCATGATGATCCTGTTCAGCATGGTCATCAATAATGACCTTCGCATCGCCTGCACACAATTCCCCTGTCTCCAATAAGAATAAAGGATTAATTTCAACCAATGTAGCATGCTCTTGGACAAACATGTTCCAGAGGGAAGTTAGAAGTGGCTGGATTTTCACCAAATCCATTTTCAGAAATTGGGCTACTCTGCGAATCATGTACGGCTGCAAACCTAACAATGGATGGATGGAAACCGAAAGAATCTTTTCGGCTTCCACTTCTTCAATATCTACCCCGCCATCCGCACTTGCAAGGATAACCGGGCATTTCTGATTTCGATCGATAATAATAGATAGATAGAATTCTTTTTGATAATTTGCTATTTCTTCTATATAAATATGGCTTACCCTTTCACCTTTAATTTCCAAATTTCGAATCCTGTTGACTATGGATTCAAATGCGTTATGATTAGGTATGGTGATGATTCCCCCTGCTTTTCCTCTTCCTCCTGTTAGAACCTGGGCCTTGGCAATGACAGGAAAGGAAAGTTCAGATGGGCAATCATCCCATAGCCAACCATTGGAAACGGGGATTCCATATGCCTTAAAAAGTTCTTTCCCCTCATATTCGAATAGTTTCATAAGGATCAACCCTTTTTCAATTTTCTTTGTTCAAAGAATTCTTCCATTGCGCGCTGCGGTTCACCAGAAGCGTATCCGACTTGGTGAGCAATAACCGAATGCGCCATACAACGGTCAAAGTTTTCATCGCTCAGCATTCTAATCCACTGCTTGTTGCTTCGTACCGCAACCGGTGGCTTGCTTGCCAACTCCAATGCCAATTTTTTCGTTTCATAGGCGAGCCGGTCATTAGGAACCAGACGGGTGACTAATGAGTACTCTTTTGCTTCTGTAGCATCCAATAGGCGCCCGGTTAGAATTAAATCGGTCATCCTGGATTTCCCCATCACTTCCTCGAACATGGTACTGCCAATGATGCAAGCCAATCCGACATTGACTTCTGTCATACCATACTTGGCTGTTTCATTCGATATGCGGATATCGCAAAGCAATGCCAATTGAAGACCCGAGCCTGTGGCAAACCCATTTATCGATGCGATAATCGGCTTGTATACGCTGCGGATGGTACGGTATAAGTGATCAAACTCATCGATCCATATTTTAGCCGTCTCTTCATTGACGGTTTGGCTTTCACTCAAGTCTTGACCGGAACAAAATGCTTTATCTCCCGCTCCGGTTAAAACGATCGCTCTAACTTCCATGTTATCATCCGCTTGCCGAAATGCGTCTGCCAACTCTAGTTTAGTATTCGTACTCAATGCATTGTAAGTATGCGGACGATTGATAGTAATGGTTAAAACTCCATCTTCTAAACGGGTTAATATTTCTTGATAACTCATTTTTTATCTTCCTCCCACTATAATTAATTGTTTTCTCGTATTTTCTCACTCATTCTTAGGATTTCATCTATGACTTTTCATAAGAGGTGGAAGTGGAAATGCTTTAGTGCAATATTTTTCCGTGTAGGCGTAAGGGGAAGTAGAGCTTGGAGCCCTATTTCCAAACTTTGGGTCAAAAGAGTATGATCGCACAATGGATCTCCACATGTTCCCTTGTGGTTTACCCTCCCATGTCACACTGGGTCGATGCCCTCACATTCCTTCGTTCTACCTCTCAAGGGGTGGATGCCGATTCTTGCTCCTTTACTGGGTCGTGGCCCTTATGGAAAATGAAATGCCGGCTTCTCCGTGCTTCCGTTGTCATGTTTCTTTCCTAACAGTGGGTGAGATGAATACGACCTTTGAACTTATTAAGCTACCTGTAACTGGGTTAATCGAACCGGCCCCATTACATCTTGAGCATTATATGGGATTCGCTTGGTCCCTAATGTATGGAGGACACGAATCAATTTCCCACATAAAGCAATAATCGATTGCTTCTTCTTTAACGGATTTTCACTTCTCTTTGTGTAGTGCTGGTGGAGGGCCTTAAACTCCTTGTTCTTAGCTACCATAGGCAGTACACAGCGGAACAGCAACGCTCTTAGTCTGGAACGACCTCGCTTACTGATGGTCGATTTCCCTTTCTTCTTACCTGAACTGTTTTCCTTGAGATTTAATCCGGCAAGACGAATGATTTGCTGTCCGTGCACGTATCCATTTAAATCTCCCACTTCTGCAAGAAATCCAGCAAGGGTAACGATAGCCACTCCGGGGATCGTGAGCATTTCCTTCGTTCCCGGAATTTGCTGTAATAGTGTCTCTACTTGCTCCATAATGGCTTCTATTTGACGAAAATCATACTGTTCTAATAAAGTCTTCAGTTCTAACTTGGCTGAGGAGATTCCTTGGGTCATCCCAATCGAATTCGAAGCTACAGCCACCAGTTTTTCCGCGCGCTTCATCCCTACGGCCCTTTTTACTTCCGCCTTCCAACGTTTGAGGATCGTCCAGGCGCCTAATGAGACGATCTCTTGTGGTAAGCAAAACTCATGAAGGGTAATGAGAGAAGCTTTACCTTCCCAATTCTTAAATACCCTCTGATATTCTGGGAAGAATCGGTCTAACCAGTTTTGAATTCGAAGCTTCACTTGATTAAAATTAACCATGACCTTTTCCCTTAAGTTCATGAGAATACGTAATTCTGCATACTCTTGCTTAGGGAAATTGGGCTCGGTGTACTTCCCGTTGCGGATAAGATCTGCGATGACTTTGGCATCTTTGTAGTCGTTTTTAGTAGGCGAATTGTCCTCGAGTTCTTTACTCTTGTTCACATGATGGGGATTCACCACAACGATCTTAATGCCTTCTTCTTGAAGAAATTCGGCCATCGGGAACCAGTAGTGTCCGGTAGGTTCGATACCAAAAACAATGCTGCTTTTGTTGTGAACTCGCTGTAATTCCTTCATCCACTGAACCAGTTTCGTTAGCCCTACACGGTCGTTTGAGAAGACACAATCCTTCCCCAATTCAATCCCCCTAAAATCTACTGCACGAGCTACGTGAGTTTTCTTCGCCACATCAGCTCCCACAACGAGGGTGGATTCGGTAATTTGTAGAATGCGTTGATTTTGCTTTTGACTATGCTTATACTTCATGGTAGTGCCTCCTAGTAAATTGGGATTTGTTCTTTGGTCGGAACGTTACCCAGTATACTTGAGGCTCTTTTTTTGTTCAAAATCCAAATTAATTCATTACAGGAATGGCTCCTTATTTGATAATTCCTTTTTCCTTATAATATTTTTCTGCACCTGGATGCAGTGTAGTTCCTAAATTCTCTACGGCTTCTTCTAATTTATAATCTTTTAAACTAGCATGAATGGATGGTAAGCGTTCCAAGCTTTCATTGATCGTTTTAGTAATTTCATAGACCACATCATCCGGAACATTTTTATTCGTAACCAAGATGGTATTCATCGTGGCCGTTTTAATATCTTCGTTGCCATTTTTCGCATTTGGATACGTACCGGCTGGAATGATTGCCGTCCCTAAGGCATATTGGGAAAGGTGCTGGATCAATCCATCGGACATGGGAACCACTCTCAAATCACGACTTACTGATGCATCCGTCACAGCCGAACCTGGAAGCGCAAGCTGTGAAAACATCACGTTAACGTTTTGATTTTTAAACTGTTCTGCTTGCTCCGTGTAACTGCCATGAAAGAAGGCACTCCCCTCTTTTTTCATTTGGTCATAGGATGTTTTGTAATATTCAAGAATTTTGCGGAATACCCATTCATCTGTGTTATTTACAGGTGTAAGGGCGACTTTCACCTTTTGCCCTGGCTTGAAAATATCATCGGATGTTTGGATATTACTTTCGGCCGGCACGATAAAGTGAAAGTAATTATTTGAAAATCCATTCCCAATAGCCACTAAGTCAGGGGATTTTTGTTTAAATGGATCCTCTCCTTTCACCCCAGCCAAAACAAATGGCGGCTGTTCCCAAGCGATTTGCGCTTCCCCATTATCCAAAAACGGGATATTTTGCAAACTGCCGCCTGGTATGACCTTAATGTTTACATTGGGGTTTTTCTCCTTAATAATGGAAGAAATGCCTGCAGCCATACTATACCAGCCGCCTCCCATGCCGCCTGCTGCCCACGTTAGATTGACTGGTTTGTCTGCTCCTACGCTTTTATCCTCGCTTTGACTGGTTTCACTTGGAGCTGGTGAAGAAGACGACGGAGCTGGAGCACTCGATCCCCCCACACCACATCCCGTTAAAATCATACTTAACGCTAGACCAAGAATGCCGACGGATATTTTTTTCATGATGGAATGCCCCCTTTTTTAATTTAAATTCCTGTTCGGATTAAACTACAGCCTGATTGTCCGGTAACATCACCCCTTTCAAGCGAGAATATTGCCTATATTCCCATATGACAAAGAGAATCAACATCCCTATGCCACCTAAACTCACAATAGTCTGTCCTCCTAGAATCACCCCTGCTATGACTAACAGTAAAATTCGTTTCCAAGCATTCATCTTTTGGAAAAAGGCTCCAATCATTACGGAAGCAATACAGACAACGCCTAACGAAGTTACAACAAAGCTAAGAAGAATGGTTGACCATGAAAATGGCTCTGCCATCAGTAATGCTGGGTTAGCAACAAAAATATAAGGGACCAAAAAACCTGCAAAAGCAAATCGCGGTGTCAGAAGGGCCGTTTTCATGGGCGGCGATCCCGCTATACTTGCAGCCGCAAATGAGGTCACTCCTACAGGAGGGGTGATATCAGCTAGGATAGCAAAATAGAACACGAAAAGGTGAGCGCTTAATATTGGAACATTAAAATAAGATAAGGCTCCTGCTGCGACGGACGCTGTTATCACATAGGCCGGAGTAGTCGGAATACCTGCTCCCAACACCAAAGTAACGGCCATAACAAGCAAAAGGGCAATCCACAAATTTCCAAATGAATACTCTATGATAATATTGCTAATCGCTGTCGCAATTCCCGTTTGGTTTACAACTGCGACGATGATCCCCGCTCCCGCTAAGGCCGTTGCGATGACTGCCCCGCTTTTTGCGGCATAGGAAAATCCATGGACAACTTCTTGCCATTTGAAATTTCTTCCGGAAGCGATCATCCAAATCAGTAACATAACCAAAAACGAATACACCGCACTTTTCGAAGGAGATGTCCCATTCATTAACATATAAATCATAATGACAAACGGAAGAATAAAAGGAGTTCGCTTGGCTACCGATTTCCATCCTACATACCAATCTTGAGGTACTCTCTGCAAATTCATGGAGACCGCTTCAAAATGAACGGTTGCCAAAATCCCGATGTAATAAATCACCGCACCCAATAATGCCGATTGAATGATGGTTGCATAGCTGGAAGAGGTCATTTCCGCCATGATAAATGCGCCTGCTCCCATAACAGGAGGCAAAAGCGGACCCCCTGCACAGGAAACCGCCTCAATTGCACCTGCCTTTTCCCTAGAATAGCCAATCTTCTTCATTAACGGGATACTGAAGCTTCCTGTGGAATACACATCTGAAACCGAGCTTCCGCAAATACTTCCATACAGACCACTAGATAACACAGCAACCTTAGCAGGTCCTCCTCTATATTTACCAGCCAACAGAACGGAAAGATCCATAAAGAATTGGCCCACACCGGAACGGAGCATAATGGAAGCAAAAACAATGAAGATAAACAGCACGGTACTTGAAATTCCAGTTAAAAATCCGTATATTCCCTGATCAGCTGTCAAGAACATGATCTCTATAACCCTCTCAAAACTGTAAGCACGGGCATTGAGCATCCCAGGGAGATAGGGAGCCAAGAAGATATATGAAAATATAATCGTGACCGTTAGCGCGAAAATGGCCGAAACGGCTCGGCGACAGGCTTCAATTACTAGAACAACGATGAGCGTACCAAGAATAACTTGCGTGGTCGTTAAAGGATCAACCTGTTCCACGCGACGAGATAATTCATTCGCATTGATCATTAAATATAGACTAGGAAGACAGGACAAAATGGTTAAACACCAATCTAATATAGAGACTTCTGAGTTTTCTCTTTTACTTCTTGCCGGAAATACTAGGAAAGCAAGAGAAAAAAGCAACAGCAAGTGAATGGAACGTTGAAGTCGTGGTTCATATGACCCGAAAAACGCTGTGTACAAATGAAATACTGCTGTAATAACTGCCCAAATACCAAAGGCAATGGCCAATTTCCCTTTAAATTCCCTCATACCATTCTCCTTCCTACGTTTTAAATTGGACTACATACTTCCATTTATCCGTTCTTACAAAATATACATTCGCATCGATTGGCGTCATCTTTTGATCAAAGGATAATCGCGTTACCTTTAATAGGGGAGTTCCATCAGAAACTTGAAGAAAATGAGCGATATCCTCGGTTGCTAGGGTTGCTTCAATTTCTTCTTCTACTTCTATCAGATCCAAATTCAACTCATCTTTTAGTACTTGACCGACAGAGATGAACGCACCATCCTTACCAAACAGCTCAGATGGAATATTCGGGGAAATATAATGTTCCAAAAAAACAACTGGTTCCCCATTGTAATACCGTATACGCTTTAAGTAGGTTAATTCTTCCTCAGCAGGCAGTTTTAGCATTTGAGCATAAAGCGGAGAAACAAGGGTTGTTCTTTCAATGGTCCGTGCCGCTATTTTATTC
Organism: Ammoniphilus soli; assembly: GCF_040813775.1. Classification (NCBI taxonomy): domain Bacteria; kingdom Bacillati; phylum Bacillota; class Bacilli; order Caryophanales; family Paenibacillaceae; genus Ammoniphilus; species Ammoniphilus soli. The sequence continues at coordinate 15,102 of NZ_JBEGDL010000027.1, read as the reverse complement.
CAAGAGCCGGAATACTGGTTTCTAAATCCAGTCATTAGCGTCCACATTCCAACGGGTCTGCGGTTGGCGACAAAGCTCCCTTTTCCCTGCAAACGGTAAATATATCCATCATTTTCAAGCTGTTTTAATGCTTGTCTTACAGGTGTACGACTAGTATCAAACATAGTTTCCAGATCATTCTCAGAAGGCAACATTTCTCCCACTTGGTATTTACCTGATAAAATCTTCTCCACAACATCATCATAGATCACTTTATATAATGATTTTCTTTCGACTATCATATATACCCCCCCTTATTCCTTTCTATATTTTAAAATTTCACTCCTATACTCCCTCAACTTGTAATACTAAGTATCAACTTGTTACACTTATAATACTAAGTATTATGAATTTTGTAAATACTCTTTATTTAAATTTTCTAAATAAATTTAATTATCCCCTAATAAAACTTCCTTCTCTTAAGCTATAATTACCCTAGGAAGATATTGTAAGAAAGGAGGGGCTTAAACTGTTAATTGAACGTTATGAAAAAATGTATCGAGAATTATTTAAACAATGTAAAAGTCGTGAAGACGTCGCTCATCTGTACATAGGACTCATTATAAAAATAGGCGCACTAGATAAAACAGAGGAAGAAAAGGTTCAACTTATTGAAATTATGGACAAGGTTTCAGTAGAGACTTACCGTATGTTACCGATTTTCTGGACTATATTAAAAAGAATGCCCATTAGGCTCGCCATTAAAAGCGAGTTTTTTTATTTTTTGGTTGATTGTATAATTCGAAGTATTTTTCATCCCCACATAGGAATCTCCTCTCCTAACCCAGGACCGTCCCAAAATAGAACATCATCTAAGTAGTTCTAGACTAGTAGAAGAAGATAAATACTAGTTCTGTTAAATTACCGGTTCTCCACCATACCCCACTTCTGCAATTCATTTGTTCAGTTTTTCACGTAAAGTACTACCAATTCGTTGGTTCTCAGAGTCTCATAACTATGATAGGTTAATAATTTATTGGATAATCTCTCCCCAACCAGGAAAGCCCAGTAAGAATAGTGGTACCACCTAGGAACTAGTTTGATTATATGTAAGACAATTGTTGCTAAGATGATCTTATATTACATATCAAATACGTGGGATCAAATAATACCGGTTTTCTAGCAGAACCATCCTTTCCTGTATATTACTTACCTAAAATTTGTTCTCCATTTCACAAAATTAGGATCACTCTGATCCTGTTCGCCTCTTTAAGGTTTGCTTTATGATGAAGGGATATCTCTTTAGTAAAGAACCGCCTAGCCCATGAGAATCCTAGCTAACTCAGGCCCTTTCATAACTGGTTCCACCCTAGAACCGGTTCTACTAGATCAGATCTTATTATGGATTAAAGAATTAAAGATAAAAAATAGATGATCATGGAAGATCTATCCTTAGGAAATCAAAACGATCACCAAAAGTGATACTTTTAGCATAAAAATGATCACCTCAGTCCCTGTTCTTCCTTTCCTAACTCTATTAAATTTAAAAATAGGAAGGTGATGGGAGTGACTAGTAACAAGCTCGGCCAATTCATTCAAGAACAAAGAAAAAATCAAAACCTCACACAAGAACAATTGGGCGAACTAGCCGGTTATAGTCGATCTCATATTGCTAAAATTGAACAAGGAATTAAGACAGCCAGCGATAAGGCAATTTTTGATATAGCTCAAGTATTAAATATTGATGATGAAGTGCTCCTTGACTTAATGGATGATGAAGTCGAGATGGACAAGAGAAAGAAAAATGTACTTCTTGAGCTCTATCGTGCAGCTAAGCAAACAGAAGACATTGATTATATTAAAGCTGTTATTAACTTGTTCGAAAAATTTAATGCTTCTCAGCGCAAATAAGAGGAAGACTCCTTCTACCAGCTCTTCCTCCCTCATCTGCCTAACCAACCCCGCTTCAATACTCCACTATAATCCCCTGGAGGTATCCCATGTATTCTCAAGCACAAGCTGCAAATCAACCCTTATTTCATCCTGTTATCCTATCTGATTGGCTCCCTAAGCTGGGAGAAAAAGCATTCCTTGCCTGGATCCAGTTTCACAGCTGGATGAAGGGTCATGAAACTCCCCAAGACTCCATCCTTATTCCCACTTCGCTTAACAAAATCATCAAACGCTTAAAAACAGGAAAAGCCACCTTCTATGAAAAAATTCTTCGACCATTAGTTGACTTTGGACTTGTTCAGCTCCAGCCAGCTCCTCATTCGAAACAAGAACTCCATTTGGTTGTTTACGCATCGCCTGTAACGGATACATCGAACCAAAATCCCACACCGGAAATCCCTGTTAAAGAGAGCATCGAAGAATTAGAATCCATCCTGGAAGATTCACAGCCTGAGACTCCTCAACCTCCCCATAAGAAATCCACTCCACTGTCCACTTCAGCTTCCTCCTCTCTCCCTCAAACCATTGAACAAGCGATCTCACAAGATTCACGTTTACTGGAACGAAGAACAGGTATCCAAAAAGCATTCAACCAGTGTAAAGATCATCCTCATTATTCAGAACAAGCCTTTGTGAAAAAAATGCTCAATTGCGTCGGATACCGCCATAACAAACATCTCTTTGGGGCCTACCTCTTAAAATCCATCTTAAATGAATGGGACAACCTGCCAACCACTGTAAAAGCCCCAATCCCATGCCAACAACAGCCTTCAGCAAATACAGCAAATCAATATCCTATGATGGAACCTTGTCCACCCGGAGTACCGCCCTGGGTATGGAAACAATTGCAGCTTCAAAAGTTAGGCATTGTTGAAGAACCTGCTTCCCTTCATCCAGATCAAAAAGCGATATCCGATAAGCTGCTCCGTCAATTAGGAGAGCTGTCATCATGAGTCTTTTATCCCGTTATGGAACAAGCATCTGTTGTCATTGTCAGCTCTTCGTAGCGGAATACCTGAATGGTGGAACTTATCTCTTACCCAATGGGAGCACCATCCTGATCCATGATCAATGTATACCCAACTTTGCTTCTCATAAAGTTATCACCCAATCCATCTCAATAACCAAACCTTAAGGAGGAATTCAACATGCAACATGAAGCGTTCCAAGCCATGCTTTATATGACCTTAGCCCTCGAATTACAAAAACCTGATCCCTCAGAGACAACCGAACCTTGTATTAGAACCTTTGAGGAGACGACTTGTTACTTCAATGGTGTAAATTTAACTTTTTGCAGCGAGAAAAACGAAACAAAAACCCTTACAGTCCATTTTGCACAATATAATGCCTTTGCCTTACTTGTTGACCCTAAAACCGATGATATCCTCTATGATCTTTTCTTACCTAACAGTCTCTATATGATTATCGAGGCAAAGCGAGCGTTAATGTTACTCTTGCCCAACTCGGTCATCATGCTTCGATTTAACAATAATGACCTCTATGATCATTTTATCAAAACTGTTCCTCCCGACTTTTATTTTGCTGCTGTTCAACGATACAATCAAGACCGAAAGGAGAAAGTCGAACATGTTTAATATCGAATGGAAACCTAGTCCCCACTTTACCCCCAACGTAAGACAAAAACCAAACGGTAAGATCCCTACTCCCTTGATCGTGCTGCACACCATGGCCGGATCCCTCACCGGAACTCTCGCCCACTTCCAATATCCCAACACCAAAGTCAGCAGCCATTATGGAATTGGCAAAAAAGGAGAGATCCATCAGTATGTCCAGGAAAAAGACGGAGCATGGACCAATGGACGTGTACTCCAACCTACTTCCAAGCAAATCATCCAGCGCGGAGGAAATCCCAACCTCTATACGATAACCATTGAGTTTGAAGGAAAAGACCGCGGCGGATCTATTGATGAACCCCAATACCAAGCTGGGCTTTGGCTGATCCGCCATATCGCCTCTCGATGGAACATCCCGCTGACCCGAGACTACATCATTGGACATTATGAAATTGACCGAGTAAACAAAGAAAACTGTCCCGGTCCCCTATTTCCTTGGACCAAATTAATGAATGACCTTCAGTCCCCTCAGCGTCAAGTATCAATATGTCGAAACGGAACGCCGATAGCCTTAGGCTACCTGGAGCACGGCGTAACTTACGCCCCGATTCGCAAAGTAGCGGAAGCTTTAGGTTATGAGATTTTGTGGGATGAGCTAGCGTACAGGGTTGATTTGCTGGGGACACCCAGGCAATGATATATTTGTACTCATAAATCATAGCGGAATGAGTCAAGAGGGCAAAACGATCCGCAAAAGCCTCATCTACAAAAATGTTAATGCTCCGAATGCCACCCCAGAGAACGTTCATACGTTCGGACAAGCCATGGCTGCTCTTTCCTAATGGCTTCGCGATCAACCGATCAAGAGATTATCGAACTTAGACAGAACCCCGCTTTGATCATGCCTCACGAACTCAATGAAACCACTTTATCTCTTTAATTCAACAAGATGAACGGCAAGACCTTAAAGTTAGAATTCCCTACTCCTAGAGCTGACTTGACTTCCGCCACCGTAAAAACGCAGTTGGAAGCGGTCATAGCTATCAATCAATTGTTCGATATTGCATCCATTAAAGATGATGGAATAACTGAACGAACAATAAGGGACCTTAGCATAAAAGAATAACTGGAAGGATGAAACCCATGGAACAGTTGGACCTCATCCCACTCATCGGGAGTCTTGGTTTCCCTAATCTTTGTCTCTTGGTACTAGCTGACAAGAGTAGAAAGCAAAGTGGTAGCACTCAATCGCGGAGATGACACAAGTGATTCAAGGGTGGCATATGAAGATTTAGGTGGCGGGGACCTGAAAAGTGAAGTGAAAACCCTTATCCCTGTGATTAGTGTTGGATAAGGGTTTTCTGGTCTGCGTTGTTTTTTCATATTATTGGGGACAACGTAATGAAAAGCTTTCAAATAAACTCTCGTAAGTTAGATAAGAACATACAAAACAAAGACGGCTAAGCAGGTGTATATATATCAAGTATGTGTAAAAATCCAATAAGCTTAATTAAAAAAGCTGTTATCCTTCACTGAAAGGAAAACAGCTTTTTTGATTATATATGGTGGAGCCCTCTCCGAGGAGAACTGATCCCAATTTAGTCGATAAGCCGGGCTGAGTATCGCAGTACTTTTGTTCAGCTATTCCCCAAGAATTCTAGGTACTCAATATTGTAGTCTCAATCAACCACCCTAACCCCCAACACCTTCTCCGCCAAATCCACCTCTTCCCTATCCAACTCCACCCTCACCTTCCCTAACCTTCTCTTCTCCCGCCATTCCATCAAATCCTCTTCCGTCTCCAACCTTAACTCTGCTATCTCCTTTGCTCGGTCGAGGATATACTTCGTTGTTAAAAGGAAAGTATATACACCGTATCCACCTAACTCAATCGGCTGCTTTCTTTTTTCCCATTGAGTAATAGTAAATCGAACATAGAGCTCCCCCTCAGTCCCTCTTCGAGCCAATCGCTCGTGAATCTCCCCACGACGTACCACATGCCAGCTTTCTATCTTCCCCACCCAGTGAATACCAGAGTTCATCTCTCCAAATATTCTTCTTGATTGACACATCCCGATATACTCAAGGTTTCCTAGAATATGCTGCTTGTCCATAAGATTCTTGAGAGGCATGTAATAGAATTGATGCTTTAAGCAGACATCCAACTGGTCCCTATCTCGTAAGGATCCAATCAACACGTTCTTCCCACTTAATTTATCTTTATAATATTCCTTCGTTCCCCGAGGCCTCGTCGCTCTCTCATAGGCTTTTTCTGGGCTATCCAGGATCAGCTCATCGAGGAACTGTTCCATAAGCTTGGTCGAATTTGGTAGGAACGGTAAGGCACCAATGTTGACTTTCTTTATACTCCGATAGAAATGATGCTCCTCAAATTTTTCTTCATTCGGATAAGGAAATAACACATAGGCCCCAAACATACTGCGTTCATACTCCCCGTTTCGGCCTTCCTGATAAACTATGGCATCCCGATATCGGTGCATGGTGTTAATGTCATCTTCCTCTGGACCGGGGAATTGATACTTATCGTGATAAGGAGTTCCTTCATAGGCAGGATTCAAACGATACTTGGCATCGAAAACATACTTATATACGACATCAGAATCTTGCTTTTTTAGTGTGAGCACATTGTCTGGCCTCTGAGGAAGGGTAGGAAAGTCTCGACTGTCCTCTGATGGCAAGGCATTATAAAACAGGGTAAATGTCTCTCCATTATGGGAGTTCCGATAAGTCACGCTAGCTTTTTTGGATTTATCCAAGGTTAAAAATAAACCCTGGAGATGTACACGTATAATGTCCTGTTTTAACAGCTGATATTTTTCCTTTAATAGACTATGGATCTTCAGAAAACACCAATACTCATATAACTGAGCGATATCTTTCATCGATAACCGGAATAAATCCCCCTGAATGGATAACCCCTTCATTAGGATCAGATAACTACGATAAATATCTCGATATCCTGGTGCCATTTGTAAAACGAGAGTGACCGACATATGTTCCATTTTTCCCAGGCTTGAAAGAAAGTCCAATCGTAATAGTCTTCGTATCTGCCCACGCATCTGATCGATTTGTTTGTGTAATAGAGGATCAGTGGTTCGTTGCTTTTCGTTCAGGCGTTGTGTAATCTCCTTTAGCTTACTCTCAATTCTTTCAAGTACCCATCGTACAAAACGATTTTCATGAGTATCAAAGTTGATCCTTTTTTTCATTTCCATTAGTTTGGTCGGGTTATAGCCTTGTCCATTGACGTGCAATATACCATCCTGACTCTGAACAAGGTAATGGGGCCTCTTGGCTATAGCAGATAGATTCTCTTTTCCTGCTCGTTTAATACGATCAGCATCCACCCATCTCTGCTCAGAAACTAGCCGATGATGCGGTGCTGCTTGAATTCTCTCCACTGACTGAACCAAGTGTTGGAAAAGCTCCTTCAAAATGGCCAAAAACTCAGTTAAGCTCTGATGCTTCGTTTCCTTCAAACCTGTTAATTGATAGGTTTTTCGCAGAAAATCAAAGGATAAATTATAGATCTGCTCATTCACATCTTGGAGGATCAGTTGATAATCTTTCTTATAATCCATCTTGGAAGGAAAGATTTCTAATCGGATTTCAAGGGCTCGTCGACCTTCCACTTGTATAATCAGTTCAGTATAGCCGACTTCATTTTGAAAATTTAATACTCCCGTGAGGATGTCTTTTCCCAAGGGCTTGATCGCTTGACGGAGCAGCATATTTTCATGATGGAATCCTATTGCTTTATCACTCTTACGCTGGATGACCAGCTGATAGGATTGATTTTCGTAAAAACACGGTAAGATTCTCTCTTTTCCTAAATCGATTAATTGCTGATGAACAGCAGAAAACAGCTGGATCCTTTCTAACTCGATAGGATGACTCCCCTTCGCTACTTCACAGGTCGCCTCCACCCATTCCTGCTCCTCGTCTCGATGAAGCTGTAAAGACTCAACCGTTGGATGAAACGGCTTTCCTTGTATATATAAATCGAATAGGTTGGTTTCTATCCTCAGAAGCTCTACATCCTGTTTAAGAAAGCCAGAACGAAGTAAATCCATCTTCCTCAAACCTCCGAAGCATGTAGGCGATTTTTCGGGCACTTTGCGGATAACGAGCATCAGGCTTCACGATGAAAAGCTCAGATGAGTCACTCATCATTTCATCTATATTTATTTGTTGTCCCGTTGCCAACTGCATAAATTCAATCAACACTCTTTTAACCGCTGAGCTACTTCCCTGTATACGTGGGAGTATTTTTTGTAACCACTGAAGGTCAAAGGCCTCTTCTTGGCTCATTAAACCGAATCGTTCATTATAGACCATGTAAAAACAGATGGAATCCCGCACTCGAAAGCCTACGTGAGCATGGATTATTTCCAAGATGTCATTCATTTTTACCAATCTCTCCGTTGTACGTTTAATCAGATCTGGATAATTCGAATACGCATCTTGTAAGGTTAAATAATCCCGTTTGAGAAAAGGATTGCCGATAGATTTCGGTTTTTCCTCAACTCGATCTATGGCATCCTCATCAGGGAAAGTATTGAGATTAATATAATTAAACTCAATGGCTTGGGCTCGGTCCAATACCTTCTTACTAAAGGGATGAGTCGTCTCATCCATATTTACTGTGCCGATCAAATAAACATTATCCGGGATATAAACGGTGCCAAACTGCACTTCTCCAGATAGCAGGGCATCTGTGAGAATACGGTCTCCTTCCCTTTTCTCGGTTTCCATAATGCTTAAAATATCACTGAAATAATGCTCCACCCGCGCCAAGTTCATCTCGTCCAGACAAATAAAGTAGATTCGGTTTTTATTATGCGGTTGCGAGGCCTCCAACAGGACTTGGGTTAGCCTTCCTTCCCGAAAGTGTCCTGATAAATCTCGATAACCCAGCAGATCCGTAGGATCGCTCCAATCTGGACGTACTGGGATTAATTCCATTTTAGCTCCCATGGCTTCGGCAAAAAGCTTAACCAGCTTGGTCTTGCCCGTCCCAGAGATCCCTGCCAAAATGATAAAAGGCTTTGTCTTAAGGGATAGGTAGAAGTTTTCGATCATATATTCCGGATAGTAGAATCCTTTCCTCCGGATAAAGGATTTCATAAAGGACAACTGTTCATTGACATCCACCACTTGTTCCATTGCTTTAGCCTCTTTATCTATAAATGTATAAAAATCACCGTCTTTTTCTACATAGCCTAGCTCTTGAAGCCAATTCAACATAAACTTCGTCCGATTAATTTGCGTGACGTCTCCCCATTCTCCATCCATCTCCATGGCAGGAATAAATCGCGTTCGAAACTCATCCACTGTAAAACGTTGAAGTTCTTTAGTAATGTTCGCTGCCAAAAGTATAACTCTTCTCAAGTTACTTGCATTTTGATTGGCCATTTGGATCTGATTCTGTAGTATTTCTATTTGATTATAGGTGAGGTTCCAAAAGTCTGAGTCCCCTTGGAAAGACTGATAGTATCGTTGTCCTAATTCAGTTAAAGAATAAGAGGAATCTCGAATTTGGATCAGTCCCAACTCCTCCATAGCCCGTCCAATATGTTGAATGCGCTGCTTGGGATGCTTGACCTCGTCACCCTTTTTAAGAATCATAGATTGTTGAGTGACCAAATCATCGATATCAACGATATGTGGAGATTTACCACCAAGATAGTAAACAATCCCTTGAATATAATGAAGGTAAGCCATCGTATATTTAAAGCTTACGGGTTGCCCCCCCCTTTTTTGTATGGTATCCACATATACTCGGTAGTTTTCTACCAGTTCTTTTAGATCAGCAACGAGTTGATTGTCACTAGGCATTTGGTCTGGAGTATAGCGAATATAGGCCACCGTAGATACTTGATAGTCTCGTCCGATTCCACTTGTTGTTAGTTGAATGTTATCATCCTTTTGAAAGGAATGAAGGGGTAATAAGTCCCTCATTTCACGGACTTTCTGTTCTAAGTACTCATAGCCATCTTTTTTCCCTTTATCCCGAATAGGTACGGTTACGCCCTGGGCCAATGTCAAGTATACGGAGCTCATATCCTCTGAAAAAAGGTAAACGATGTATTCCCCGTACTGCGTCGATTCTGTAATTCGCTTGTCCATGATCGCAATCCAGGGAATCGTAGCCCAGTTTCCTTGACCAACTGATCCCTGAACTTTATAGACTTCATCGATAAAAGGCAAGGATTGCAAATCCTGCGGGATCTGCTGCCTTGCTTTTCCCCCTAAAGGATGTTCTTTGAATGTCTCTCTTTTAGCCTGTAGGTAATGAGTTAGAATATAGGTTAAGTGATCTCTTAAAGAAAAAGAATTCGTTTGACTAAAATATACCTCTATCTCTTCCAGGGCATACTGTTTCAATTCTTCTCGAACACTTGTATTTAGTTCTTCTAATACATCCGGACGAAACCCAATCCAACTCTTTTCAGGATCTGTTACTAGAATGGCGGATAACGCTTGAATGGGAGTCTGAAGTAAACCGATAATCTTAGACGTTGTCATCTCCCTCCAGCTAGTTGCCAAGTTTTTTGGTGGCTGGTCTATTGGGAGCCCTTGATTTTCTCTATCTAAATAATAAGAAACAAAGCGGTCTGCTAACCGCTGAAGCGGGATTTGTGTTTCGGATGTCCACATTTCCTCTAATAATGATAAAATGACGACCATTTTATAGGATTTTTGTTTGTTCTTAAAAATGCCGGATAATGAAAATGGTAATGCCATGCTGTTCCTCCTGTTGATAGGAAAATGTTACTAATAGTATAACAAAAGCCTGACAGGAATTGTCAGGCTTCACAACTTGTTTTTTGCTTACTTTCTTTTAAAAGACCCCATTCCCACTACTTTTCGTTCCTTCACTACATAGCGGCATTTGGGATAATTAGAACAACCATGAAAACTACCGTATTTTCCCTTTCTTTCTACTAACTCTCCCTCGCACCGAGGACAAATGAGTTCAGCAACCTTTAACGTTTTTTCCATCTTATTTTTGTGGATAGAAGTAACATGCTCTTTTCTCAACTTTCTATCTGTCTGGTTTTTACTCAAAATATGTTGATGAATCGAATGGATGTCATCATGTGTTAAATTTACGTTTCGATATGTAAGAATAGTAGAAACGAGTTGGGATGCATTTATTACGTGGTATTTTGTCTCAATCTTAAGAGTTGCCTGATTCCCAAAAACGATAATTGAATGATATGCGATAGTAGGAAAATCATTCAGAAGATCCTGTAGAGCTTTAATATGGCCCTTGTTTTGCCATACAGGGTTAAAAAGTTTTTCTTTCCTTTTATAAATCGTCTGTGTCCAGTACTGTTGTTGGTCTTTACCAAAGATCCATCCTTGATAATTCTTTGTTTCTATAACAAAGACACCATATGGTGAAAGAATAATATGATCAATTTGGCTGGTCTTTCCTTCTGATGTCGGAATCATAATATCGTTTAAAACAATATATTTCCGACCGAGACTTCTAAGCTTCCTTTGAATAGCTCTCTCCCCTAGATAGCCTTTAAATTTGGGATTCTTTAATAATACACTAAATATAATAAGAACAAGTAAAATAGCCAAGTATAGAGACATCAGCATTCCCTCTTTTAAAAGATTTTAAGCAAAATAGAATTATACTACGATGATAAAATGAATATCCTAAGTATAACAAAAGCCTGACATAATTTGTCAGGCTGAAATGTAGCAATATTATGTCAGGCTTTTTATGGATAAGGAACAAGATTCGGTATGGCTTTTCGTATTCCTCCACGAGGATCTTCAATATCCCCCTTATACCTCGGAATGAGATGAAAGTGAAGATGCATCACCGTCTGTCCGCCATATTGGCCGACATTCACTCCAATATTGTATCCATCCGGATAGTACTCCTGATCAATGATTTCTTTTCCTTTGCGGATTAATTGATGGATGGCTAGGATTTCTTCTGGTTTCGCATCAAAATAAGTTTCTGCATGTCGCTTGGACACAACCAATAGATGCCCTTTTTGAACAGGATATTTATCATAAAACGCCTGAGCTAGGTCATTTTCCAAGATGAGTTGTTCCTTTGGCATATTGCAAAATGGACAGGTCATTCTACACCTCCATTAGGGATTTCCTTTTTCTAAAAGGATGCTGCTTAGTATTCCTCCCCCTCTTCCGCTACCATAGGCAAAGTCTTAAAAAATTCATTCTGCTCATATTGATAGCTGCTCTTGCCGTAACGCTCTTTTAAATACGCAGCCAAAGCGGGATCGGTACAATACACAAAGCAGCCTTTTTGCCCACGTGTCATCAGGGTTCGATAGGTGTTGCGGATGATCTCGTCGGCTAAACGGTTGGCTCCTTCTGGGTCTTCTTTTTGTAGTTTTTTAAGGCCCTTTAGGGAAGAATCCGTTTTTGCACGTTTCGTTGGATCGGTTATAACTTGACCGTTCATATAACGCAAGTCGTCTCCAATGATTACACCTACGCAATCAAATTCAAGTCCCTGACAGGTATGGATGCAACCGGCTTCCTCTACAGATCGCTCATCAATAGCCCAGGTTTCAGAGTTTCCTAGGTTCCAGCTCATGTGGAAATGATAGTTGGGTAGAACAATATCATAGACATTAGGGTTGTTTTTGCCCTCTTTGATCCAATCCCAGCAATATCCAGCCACAATACGGGACTTGTTGTTTTTGAGATTGAGCTTTTTGATTTCTTTTCGCAGCTGGTTTGGATCATCGTACACTCGAAAATCATAGTGGCTACCGATATAATCCGAATTGGCCGTTTGACGAATTTGCAGAACATCATCTAACCAGGCTAAATATCCATCTGATCCATTACAGCGGAATTGCGACTCCAGATTCATCAGCATGATCGTAGCACCGTTTTGCTTGGCGGATTTTTGAATCTCTGCGAGACTCCCGGTATCTTTTAAGGTGACTCGCTGTCGCTCATCGATGAAAAAAATCGAAAACTTTGCAGCTTCGATAATTTCCTTTGTTTGATTCTCCCCGAGATTTTGAAACATTCCGGATTTTTCATTGAGGCGATGTGCTTCATCTACAATGAGAGCATCAAATTCATCTCTTTGGGCGTTGACGTAGCTGCCGGAGCCTTTAAACAAATTATCGATGTGACTTTTGCGAAAATCTTGTTTGAGCTTGGTCGCATATACATTGCGGGGAGCCGCATTTTTGGTGACATACTGGCAAACCATGTTTTGTTGGGTGAGATCGACCAGAAGATTGACGGCTAAAACCGATTTTCCCGTTCCAGGCCCTCCTTGGACGATCAACACTTGCTTCGTATTGGTACGTAAGGCAATGCTAGCCATCAGGCGGGCTTGTTCGTAGACCACTTTCTGGTCATCAATCATAATAAATTCCTTATTCCCTTGAAGCATACGGTTGAGCGTATCCTGCAGAGATTTGGAAGGACGAATCCGGCCATTCTCTATTTTATAAAGGTTTTCCTTATTATCTCCAATCTTAATGTATCGTTTAATGAAATCGCGAAGATGCTTGGCTTGTCCTTTGATAAATACAGGTGCCTGTTCAATATAATAGTCATAGATGGGATTCGTTAGCGGATCCTCTTCCCCTTGATCGATATAATTATGTAAATAAGCGCAAGGATAAAAAGCCATCTCTTCCTGCTGTGCATTTTCATTGTAGTCCTTGATTAAGGAAGCATAAGACCAGGCTTGATACGAAGGATGTGTGGATTCAATCATCCCGCGATTCATGGCCGTTTTCACAATGGCTTCTTTTCCATGAACAGCCTCCACTGATCCCCATTGCTTCAGCTCCACTATGACAATGTTGTTCTTTTTCTCCTCGTTTTTACCTGAAATCAGAAAATCCACTCGCTTCGAGGTATGAGGAATGCGGAACTCAATGGCCACTCCCGCGTCCTTAGGGATGGCTTCATCCCCCAACACTCGATACATGTACTGCATGGACGTATCCCAAGCCCGCACTTCTTTTTCATTAATCCGGCCTATTTTGGCGTTATAATTCCTGCAGATGTTGTTGACCAATTCATCATGAAACACATCATCTAGAAACTCCGTTTTTGTGGCTTCATATACAATCATGGCCCATCCTTCCCTCTATAGCTCGTTGTATTTCTTATTCGTTCCGAACGCTTTTCCTACCGGGTATTTTTGCTTGTTTTTCTCGATTTTCTCTTGCATGGCTTCCTGGACATCAATGCCTAGGTCATGGGCGAGGTATAACGAATAGATCAGCACATCGGCGAGTTCTTCTTTGATCTGTGGAAGGTTCTGTTCGACTGCCGTTTGGCTATCCTTCCACTGAAAGTTCTCTAGCAATTCGCTTGCTTCCAATGAAATCGAAATGGCAAGATCCTTCGGAGTATGAAATTGTTCCCAGTCTCTTTCTTTTCGAAAGGCTAACAGTTCCTTCATAATGTCCTGCAAAGCGATTTCCCTCCAGACATTTATTTTTCTTAATTATACTAGAGAGGGAAAGGGAGGGCTATTTTAAACAGAATGGTTAAAAATCATTCTATAGTTAATACCAAAGGAAACTCTGAAACCTATCTGTCAGAAAAAGAATGTTCTTTGTTGTGGAATACAAGCAATTAACGCACCCTTTACCCCGGCTTGCTCGGCACCCTGAAAGATAAAGTACAAAGCCATCAAGGCCCAAATGCTATGCGTCCATGTGCGATGAGCGGTATGTGGAGCAATGGCAATAAAGACCGCTAATCCTGTTACCCAATATTGATGATAATAGATTCCTGTAAAGCCAATTACAACGGCAATCACATTGATAAAGGCTTTCTTCGCTTGCGTGTTACTCATACATATGCCGATTATCATATTAGCAATACTTGCTAATGTGCTAAGAGAGAAGAAACTAGAATGCATAAAATGATAGACCAAACTAGCTAAACCAATAGTAATAAGGGCTAACTTCGTTCTAATAGGATTTTCGGAAAGCTTATTTCTTACCTTACTGCCTGTATCAAAATCCGCAAAAGATGCTGCGATAGTAGAAATGGCAATCATTTGAAGATCAATTGCAACTGTAGTCAATACACCGGCAAATGCACCAAAGCTTGCACCCATAACAGCATGACCTGGACCATTCATTGATTTACACCCCCTTCATATAGCTCTACTAACTCTTGTGGCAATTTCCTACAATATAATACGACTTATCTCTATTTTTGTTGCTTTTTTAAGTTCATTTATATCTTTTTGATAAAGATTGCACACTTCTTTTAAATTACGCTATAAAGCTTGAAAACATAGCCATTCATCCATAGGTTTAATATCCCAGATCATGAGGCTCAAAAAAGAAAAACCTTCTCAAATTTAGAGAAGGTACGAAAGGGATATATTATTGAGTAAGAGTTCTTTAATAATTGACCGTTGTTACAAAATATAATATTTCTCCAAAATTGCATTCTGTTGTTAGCCGTAAAGGAACGTCGCCTGACGGTGAGTTGGGTCCTAAAAATGATTCAAAAGTTTGTAGATACCTATTAATCCACCAGCCACATGATCAATTCCGGGAACATCATGAGCAGGGCGAGAACG